>DATECU010000243.1:0-13594 GCA_035286745.1 Vicinamibacteria bacterium
CCGCCGGGGCTCGTCGCCGAGCACCTGGATCAGCGCCTCGGCGAGGGCCTGCGCATCGCGCGGCGGCACCAAACGGCCGGTCACGCCGTCCACCACCGCCTCCGGAATGCCGCCCGCCGCCGTGGCCACCACCGGCCGGCCGAAGGCCATGGCATCGAGCAGGCTGGTCCCCAGTCCCTCCAGGTGGGAGGACAGGCAGAAGACGGTGAAGGCAGGGATCAGCCGATCGAGATCGGTCCGGAAGCCCGCGAAGACCACGGTTTCGGCCAGTCCCAACTCCAGGGCCCGAGCCTCGAGGCCGCGCCTCAGCTCGCCCTCGCCCACGATCACCAGGCGGGCCGTCGACGCCGTGCGCCTGACGATCGCCATGGCTTCGAGCAGCGTGCGGTGGTCCTTGTGATCGGTGAGGGCGGCCACGTTGCCCACCACCGGGGCTTCCGCGGGTACCCCCAAGGCGGTTAGGGCTTCGCGCCCTCCAGTGCCCGGCTCGCGCGAGGGCACGCCCTCATAGACGACGCGAACGCCGGCCGCGATCCCGTCGCTCGCCAGCACGCGTGCGATGGCGCGGCTGGCCGCGATCACTCGAAGGCACGAGCGGTACTTTAAGCGCGAGAGCGGGCCCTTGAGCCGGAAATCGACCCGGCGGCTGGCCACCAGCCGTGGACCGCGCGCCCAACGCATAGCCAGCAAAGAAGCGGAGACGGCGTGGGGGTCGTGGGCGTGGACGACGTCGGGCCGAATCCTCCGCAGGAGACGCCACAGTGAGGAGACGGCCGCCGGCGACAGATCGCCGCGAAAGCCGACCGGCTCGACCGAAAGCCCCGCCGCTAGCGCGCGCTCCGCGAGAACGCCGCCGCGCAGGCAGGCCACCACGACTTCATGGCCGAGCGCCGCCATGCCCTGGGCCGAGAGCAGCACCTGGTTCTGCCCGCCTCGCCAGGTGCGGGCGGAGTCCACATGAACGACCCTCATCGCCGCTGGCCGCCGTCGCGCTCGCACTCCCTGAGCTTGGCTAGCTTCAGGTAGGCGTAGTAGGAGTTGAGGGTGGAGACGGTGAGCCCGGTCGCGCCTAACCTAAAACCGCCCTTGAGCAGGTAGTTGCGAAGGAAGGCCCAACCGCAGGCGCCGGCGGCCTGCACGGCGCCGGCGCGTCGGCCTTGGGCGAAGGCCTGGCGAGCCCACAGCGTGGTGTAGTTGTCGATGGTCCGCAAGTGATGGCTCAGGTCTCGGTAGGTGAAGTGCTGCAGGTCGTGGCGGAAGCGGCCCACCGAGCCGTCGACTTGCACCGACTCGTGAACCAGCTGGCCTTGCCAGCGCCCGCGCCGGCGGTCGAACAGGCGGAGCTGGGGGTCCGGATACCAGTCGGTGCCCCGAATCCAGCGGCCGAGGTAGTAGGCCACCCGCGGGATCCGGTAGCCGGCGTGGGCGAAGCCGCGCTTCCGCTCGACCTCGATCTCGGCCCGCAGCTCCTCGGTCACCCGTTCGTCGGCGTCCACCGCCAGGATCCACGGGTGGCTGGCCTGGTCGGTGGCGAAGTTGCGCTGGCTCGTGAAGCCGGGCCAGGGGGTGTTGACCACGACACGCGCCCCGCGGGATCGAGCGATCTCGACCGTCCGGTCGGTGGAGCCGGAGTCCACCACCACCACCTCGTCGCAGAAGGCGACGCTGTCGAGGGCGGCGGGCAACAGCTCCTCTTCGTTCTGGACGATGAGAACGGCGGAGAGGGGTTCCACGCCGGGAGTATAAGGCGCCACCGCTTGCCGACAACCATCAGCCTCGATAGAGTCCGGGACCATGGACGAAGCGCTTCTCGCCGTGTTCAAGGAGCGGGGTGCCGTTCTGGAAGGCCACTTCCTGCTCTCCTCCGGCCTTCACTCCCCGCGCTACCTGCAGTGCGCTCGCGTGCTGATGGACCCGTCGCTGGCCACCAGGCTGGGGCAGGATCTGGCAAACGCCCTTCGCCCCCTGCTCGGAGGTGAACAACCCTCGGCGGTGGTGGGGCCGGCGCTGGGCGGCGTGCTGGTGGCCCACGAGGTGGCGCGCGGCTTCGGCTGTCGCGGCCTCTTCACCGAACGCCAGGAGAGCGCCATGACGCTGCGTCGCGGCTTCACGCTGGCGCCCGGGGAGGGGGTGGTGGTGGTGGAGGACGTGCTCACCACCGGCAAATCCACCCGCGAGGTGATGGAGGTGATGCGGGCCTCGGATGCGCGGGTGCTGGCGGTGGGCTCGCTGGTGGATCGCAGCGACGGAGTGGACCTGGGAGTGCCGAGAGCCAGCCTGCTTGAGCTCACGGTGCCGACCTACGCGCCCGAGGTCTGTCCCCTGTGTGCGCAGGGAAGCCGGCCCGAGAAGCCCGGCTCCCGGAAGTAGGGCGGTCCACCGCTCGCGTCATGCGCATACGCCTCACGCTGGCCTACGACGGCACCGACTTCGAGGGCTGGCAAGTTCAGGCCGGCGCGGTGCGACGGGGCGGGGTCCCTCCCCGGACCGTGCAGGGGGTGCTGGAGGACGCGCTGGCCCGGCTGGCCGGCGGGCAGCGGGTCAGGATTGTGGGCGCCGGCCGCACCGATGCCGGCGTTCACGCCCTGGGGCAGGTGGCCTCTTTCGAGCTGCCGCGAGAGATGGCGCCCGGGGCCCTGGTCCGGGCCCTGAACGGTCTCCTGCCCGCGGACGTCCGCGCCCTGGGGGCGGCGACCGCCCCCGCCGATTTTGACGCTCGGCGTTCGGCGACCTCCAAGCTCTATCGCTATGTGCTCGACTGCGGGCCGGTTCAGTTGCCAACCGCGCGTCGTTATGCGGGCCACCTCCCCACGGGTCTCGATCAAGCGAGGGTCCAGGAGGCCGCCGCCCTCTACCTGGGGCGCCACGATTTCGCCTCTTTGGCCTCTTCGGGCGGTTCGGTCAAGACCACGGTGCGCACCGTCACCCGGTCCGACGTGCGCTTTGACCAAGCCACCTTGACCTACGAGGTGGAAGCCGACGGCTTCCTGCGCAAGATGGTGCGCAGCCTGGTGGGCGGCCTGATCGCGGTGGGACGGGGGGTGCGGAGCCCGGACGATCTTCGCGCCGCCCTGGACGCGCGAGATCGGAGGCGTTGGCCGGCGCCGGCCGAGGCGCGCGGGCTCACCCTGGTCCGGGTCGAGTATGACGCGGCGAAGCGGGTGCTAAGATAACGGGTTCGAGCTCATGCCTTTCCAGGAACTCCTCGACGCGGTGGCCCAGGACCCGGAAGAACGTTCGCTGGCACGGGCCATCGACTGGACGCGGCTGCCCCGGCACGTGGCGATCATCATGGACGGCAACGGGCGCTGGGCCAAGCAGCGCCACAAGCGGCGGGTGGAAGGGCACCGCGCCGGCATCCACGCGGTGCGCGACGTGGTCGAGGCCTCGGCACGGCTGGGCCTCGAGGTGCTCACCCTCTACGCCTTCTCGGTCGAGAACTGGAAGCGGCCCAAGGCCGAGGTGAGCACGCTGATGGCGCTGCTCAAGCGTTATCTGCGTCTGGAGCTCAAGACCCTGCTCAAGAACAACATCCGCTTCCAGGTGATCGGGCGCATGGGGGAATTGGCCCCTGACATCCAGAGCGAGCTCTCGCGCGGCATGGAAGGAACCGCGGCCTGCAGCGGCCTGCGCTTCAACATCGCTCTCAACTACGGCGGGCGCGCCGAGATCACCGACGCGGTTCGCCGCCTGGTGGCCGACGCCCAACGCAACGGGCGCCAACCCGCGGAGATCGGCGAGGAGACCATCGCCTCCTACCTCTACACGGCGGGCCAGCCCGATCCCGACCTGCTGATCCGCACCAGCGGCGAGCTTCGCATCTCCAACTTCCTGCTCTGGCAGATCGCCTACTCCGAGATCTGGGTGACCGAGGTGCTGTGGCCCGACTTCCGGCGCCGCCACCTCTTGCAGGCGATCGCCGACTACCAGAAGCGCGAGCGGCGCTACGGCGGGATCAGCCCCGCGTGAGCCAGAGCTTCAAGTCGAACCTGGCGCTGCGCACGGCGACCGCCTTCCTGGTGCTGCCGGCGATCGTCTACGGCCTTTTCCGGGGCCCGGTCTGGTTCTGGGAAGCGTTCGTTGCCGTGTGCACCCTGATCGGCCTCCACGAGTTCGGCGTCCTGCTCCAGGCGCGAGGGCTCAGGCCCTTCAAGGCCACCGGACTCCTCATCGGCGCCCTGGCTTTCGCCGAGGTGAATCACCCCGGCCTGTTCCCAGTGACCCTGTGGCCGGTCGCCGCCCTGGCCATCCTGGCCGCCATGCTGCACCGGGCGGGCGATCTCGCCGCCACCGTGCCGGCCGCCGCCGGAACCCTGTTGGCCGCGGTCTGGGTCGGCGGCCTCTCGGGCACCATCGCCGCCCTCCGCCAAGTGCCCTCGCCGGACCACGGCGCCTGGCGCGTTACCCTGCTGCTCTTCATCATCATGATGGGCGACAGCCTGGCCTACTTCGTCGGCAACGCCATCGGGCGACACAAGCTAGCTCCCAACCTGTCCCCGGGCAAGACCGTCGAGGGCGGGGTGGGCGGGCTCATCGGAGGGGTGCTGGGGGCGCTCATCGTGCGGGCCCTGGGCTTCTCCGCGCTCTCACTGACGGCGGCCGTCGGCTTGGGGGTGGTGGTGGCCGCGGCGGGGATTGCCGGCGACCTGGCCGAAAGCCTGCTCAAGCGCTGGGCCGGCGTCAAGGACTCGGGCAACGTCGTCCCGGGTCACGGCGGGATGCTCGATCGGGTGGACAGCTTGCTCTTTGGAGCGGCGGTTCTGTACTATTGGTTCATCCTCAACCAGTAGAGCGGCCCCGATGCTCGGGGCCGTTTCCGCTTGAGGGAGGCGGGCGCTCGAGCACATGAAGGGTCTATCCATCCTCGGCTCCACCGGTTCCGTGGGCATGAACGTGCTCCGGATCGTGGACGCCTTTCCGGGCCGCTTCGAGGTCGTGGGCCTGGCAGCGGGCAGCAACGCGCGGGCGCTGGCCGAGCAGATGGCGCGCCATCGCCCCCGGGTGGTGTCGCTGGCCACCGCCGAGGCGGCGGAGGAACTGGCCCGGCTGATCGACGTGAGCGGGGTTCGCGTGGGCGTGGGGGAGGCGGGCTCGGTGGCGGTTGCCACCCATCCCGAGGCCCGGATGGTGGTGGCCGCAGCGGTGGGCGCGGTGGGCCTGGTCCCCACCTATCGCGCGCTGGAAGCCGGCAAGGACGTGGCCCTCGCCAACAAGGAGACCCTGGTGATGGCCGGGGAGCTGATGGTCGCCAGGGCGAAGCACACGGGGGCCCGCCTCTTGCCCATCGACAGCGAGCACTGCGCGCTCCACCAGTGCCTCCACGGGCGGCGGCCGGAGGAGGTGAGGAAGCTGGTCCTCACTGCCTCCGGCGGACCTTTCCGCGATCGCCCCGGCGAGAGCTTCGAGCGCATAACGACAGAGGAAGCCCTCAACCATCCCACCTGGAACATGGGCCGCAAGATCAGCATCGACTCGGCCACCCTGATGAACAAGGGCCTGGAGGTGATCGAGGCGCGCTGGCTGTTCGACATCCCGAGCGAGCGCATAGCGGTCCTCATCCACCCCCAGTCGGTGGTCCACTCCATGGTGGAGTTCGTGGACGGAACGGTGCTGGCGCAGCTCGGGGTCACCGACATGCGCCTGCCCATTCAATACGCGCTGTCTTATCCCGAGGTGTGGGAGGCGGCCATCGCCGGCATGGACTTCACCCGGGGATTCGAGCTCAGCTTCGACACCCCCGACCACCGGCGCTTCCCCTGCCTGGGGCTTGCCTACCGGGCCCTGGCGGGCGGCGGATCGCTCCCGGCGGTGCTGAACGCAACCAACGAGGAGGCGGTGGCCTGCTTCCTCGACGGCAGGATCCCCTTCACCGCCATCCCCGAGGCCATCGCCGAGGTGATGGAGGCCCACCCGCCGGCCTCGGTGCGAACCCTGGAGGACGTGCTCCAGGCCGACACCTGGGCCCGGTCCCGGGCGCGTCAGGCCCTTTCCCGGCGCGCCGCGGCCCGGGTCGGCAGTTAGCGGCTCAAGAAGAACGGAAGGCCCATGCAATCGATCTTGCCCTTCATCGTCGTGCTCGGCGTCATCATCTTCGTCCACGAGTTCGGCCACTTCATCGTGGCCAAGAGCTTCGGGATGCGGGTCTTCATCTTCTCCTTCGGCTTCGGCCGCCGGCTGTTGGGAGTGAAGTGGGGCGACACCGACTACCGCATCTCCCTCATCCCCCTGGGCGGCTATGTGAAGCTGGAGGGAGAGCCCGAGGATCACCTGTCGGACGACACCACAACCTTAGGCGACGGCAAGGACTTCACGGTCCGGCCCCGCTGGCAGCGGATCGCCGTCTACCTGGCGGGGCCGGCCATGAACGCGGTGCTCACCATCGGCGTGATGACGGTGCTGTACATGATCGGCTTCGGAGAGCCCGCGAGCCTCTACGACCCACCCCTCGTCGGCGTCGTCGCCGCCGGCTCTCCCGCCGAGGCGGCCGGGCTCAAGCCCGGCGACCTGATCCTGACCATCGACGGCAAACCCCAGCCCAACTGGCAGTCGGTGCTCTACAGCATCGCCCTCCGGCCCTCGACCACCGTCCGCTTGCAGGTACGGCGGGACGGAGAGACCAGGGATCTGGTGGCTCAGTCCGGCGTGACCTCCGACCGGATCGGGACCATTGGCATCGGGCCAACCGTCCGCATCCAGGAGGTCAGGCCAGGGACGCCGGCCGAGCAGGCCGGGCTCAAGGTCGGCGATGCCATCCTCAAGGTCGGCGACAAGTACATAGCTCATGCCGACGACGTGTCGCCTGCGGTCCAAGCCACCGAGGGGCGCGAGATCCCGGTCCAGATCTCCCGGGCCGCGCAGACCATGACCTTCCCGATGGTGCCGGCCCGCCAGGATGGTGCCTATCGCATCGGCATCACGGTTGGAGGTGGGGACATCATCCCGCGCAAGTTCGGGCCGGCGGGCGCCTTCGTCGCCGCCTGTCGCTGGAGCTGGGAGCGGACGCAGCAGATCGGCGAGGTGCTGGGGCGCCTGCTGACGGCGCGGCTCTCACCCAAGACGGTGGCGGGCCCCCTGGGCATCGCCCAGGAGTCCGGCAAGGCCGCCCGCAGCGGCCCGGTGGCGTTCTTCTTGTTCCTGGCCTTCATCAGCCTGAACGTGGGGCTGCTGAACCTGTTCCCGCTGCCTCCGCTAGACGGCGGCCACCTGGCGATCCTGGCCGGCGAGAGCGTGATTCGCCGCGACTTCAGCGCCACCGTGAAGGCCTGGATCCTGAACGCCGGGGCGGTCGCCATCCTGCTGCTGGTGGCCCTTGTCCTCTACTCTGACTTTAGCAAGATCAGTCTGCTGAAGAAGTTCCTGCCGTAGGGCAAGGCGGTAGCGATCAGCAATCAGCGATCAGCACTCAGCAACGGATGCACCCGAAGCAGCGGGCGTTGTCGCTGACTGCTGACTGCTGACAGCTACCGCCTGGCCTATTTCCAGCTCGGCCGGAACGCGGGGTCCAGCTCGAAGGCGCGGGCGAACAGCTCGGCGGCCTTCTGCTTGTCGGGATGGAACGGCCGCTTGGGCTCGGTCCGCTTGTACACGACGTAGCCCAGGTAGAAATGGGCGGCCGCGCTCCCCGGGTCGGCGTCTACCGCCTCACGGAACGAGGCTTCGGCTCGGGCCAACTGCCGCCTCTTGTAAGCCAGAAGCCCGGCGGCCAGCCGGCCCTCCGCGGGGGCCGTAGAGGCGGGGGCGGCCGGTTGAACCTGCTCGGCCGCGGGCTGGACGGCCATCTTCTCCGGAGGCGCCTGGGGCGAGACGATGGCGGCGGCCAGGAGCAACATGGAAAGGGCCATGGGTCCTCCTTGATCTTGAACCGAAGAGGAGTCTAGTTCACTACACTCGGCCTGTGCACGGTGTGACCAGGCTCACCCCACTCTACCTGGAGTCGGCGGCCGGCGATCCTGCCGGCGCTAAACGCAGCAGGTGCAGGCCCCCGCTGGGCGGCGCCGCGAGAACGCCGGAAGAGGGCGGATCGATGGCCACCGCCCACACCCTCTCGGTTGCCAGACCGTGAGCCGGGAGCCGCCTCCAGGTGAGGCCCGCGTCGAGCGATCCGAAGACGCCACCCCAGGTGAAGTCGCTGGCGTAGAGTGTGCGCCCGTCGGCGGCCACGGCGAGACCGGTGATGTCGGAGACCGGCAGGCCGCCGGTGCCCCGGGCCCAAGTGGCTCCCTGATCGGTCGAGCGGAGCAAGCCGACCGGCGTGGCGGCAAAGACCACGCGCTGGTCGCCGGGCAGGAAAGCAAGGGCCCGCGGCTCGGCGGGCAGTGCGGACGACACTCGCGTCCAACGGAGGCCGAAGTCGTCACTCCGGTAGGTGCCCAAGGCGGTGGCTGCCAGAGCCAGGCCGGGGCGCGCCGGCGCGGCCGCGACCCGGAAGGCAGCGCCGGGGCCGAGGCCGGGTTGGGTCCAGGAAGCGCCGCGATTGGCGCTCCGCAGCAACCCCTGGCCGGTGGCTGCCAGAAACGTGCTCTCCTGGAGCACCGCCACGTCGTTCACCCGCGGGTGCAGATCGAGCCCACCCGGCGCCATCGGCAGGCGGCGCCAGGAGCCGGCCGGCGAGGTGAAGAGGTAAAGCCCGTCGTCGGTACCCGCCAGCACGTCGTCCCCAGCCAGGGCCAGGGCCAACACCTCGCGGCCCTCGAGCCCGGGTCCTAGCCTGGTCCAGGGCCCCTCGGGCGACGCAGCAACGTAGACGCCGCCCGTCAGGCGATCGCCCCACACCGCCGCCAACACCCGGCGTCCGACGGGATCGGGCAGCAGGCGGGTGACGAAGCGCTCGGAGAAGCCGTGGTTCGATTCGGTCCAGGTCCGGCCCCGATCCTCGCTCCGCAGCACCCCCACGCCGTCGGTGCCCAGGAGCACAAGCCCCCCGGGGAGGGTCAGGGCCGCGTTCACCACCAACTTGCTGCCGGTGGCCAGGCGCCAACTGGCGGTGCCGTCCTCGCTGATCCACAGCCCTTCGGTGGTTCCGGCGTAGAACGTCTGTGGCTGCTCCGAATCCTGAGCGAAGGCGCGGGTACGGCGGCTAGAGGCGGGAATCCCCTTGATCTTCGCCCAACGTGACCCGGCCTCCCCAGATCGGTAGATTCCGCTGCACGCGGTCGCGTAGAGCACGTCTCGGCTCCGGCGATCGACGCTCAGCGTCATCACATCCGAATCGTCGATCATGCCGCTGGCGATGGGGCGCCAGGTGCGTCCCCCGTCCTCGGTCTTCCAGGGCAGGTGCCAGGTGCCGGCGTAGAGGACCGACGGGTTCGCCGGGTCGATGGCCACCGACTCGACGTTGCGCAGGTCGGTGTGGCCGAGGGGACTCACCCGCCGCCAGGTGTCGCCGCCATCGTCGCTGCGAAAGACGCCGGAAATGGCGCCCGCCACCAACACCCGAGGCTGGCTGGGCGCGGCGGCCAGCGCACGGACCGACTCGCCCTCGATGCCGGGGAGCAGCGTGAAGGTCAGGCCGCCGTCGCTGCTGCGGGCCACGCCGCCGCCCCTTCCCGCCACCTCCCAGTAGCCGATCAGCACCGTGCCCTGTGGGTCCACCAGGATCTCGTCCAGGCTCATGCCCCGCCTGGGGAAGCCGGGGCTCAGGCGTTTCCAGCTCCGCCCTCCGTCGTCGGATCGGTAGGCGACACCGTCAGCGGTGCCCAGGTAGACGCGGTTGGGATCGCGCGGATCAGCCGCCAGGGAGCGCACGTCCCCCCCCGGCGGTCCCACCGGAACCCAGGTGCCGGCGCCGGCAACGCCCGGCGCGGCGATGGCCCCGAGGCAGGCCGACATCACGGCGGCACGGAAGGCGCCCTTGCTCATTGCCGGCCGCCCCCATCTGTCTTCACGATCTGAGTATTGCTCGGGCGTACTCGCGGCATCAACCCGCGGCGGGATCCGTGGCATCGTGGCCCGGGAACCAGCCGTGCGCCGCGCAGGGCCCCCCTCAAGCGGCGTCCGGCTCCTCGGTGAAGGCCAGGCTGTAGCCGTCGGGGTCGGCCATCTCGAAGCTCAGGGCGCCGTCGGCGCTCCGAGTCAACCGCTTGGTGACGGTCACCCGCTCGCGAATGGCCTCGTAGAACCCGCGGATGCCCTTGACCGTGAACATGGCGCCCGCCGGCGGCCGGCCGCTCTCCTCGGTGGCGGTCAGCACGATCCTGACGTCGTCGCGCCACAGGATGGCCTCCTGAAACGGCGGGTCCTTGGGGAAGGTCTGGCAGCCGAAGCCGAGCGCGCTCTGATACCAGGCCGCGGCTGCCGCGACATCCCGGACTGGCAGCACCGGCGCCACCGATCGGAAGTCGACGATCACGTCACGCTCTCGGTGCATCGAGACGGCCATCTCGGCGAAGCGCCAACATGCTACCCCACCGCCGGGGCGTTTGCCGACGGTGCGGTTTGGGTCCGGGGGGGGCCGGGAGCCCCCTGCGTGTGGAGCACTACAGCCGGCGGGGGGACGCGCAAGAAAGAAGGGCGCGGCCCCGGTCGGGACCGCGCCCTTTTTCCCGCAAGAGCTCGCGAAGCGCTAGTCGTCGTCCTCCGGGATGCTGGCTCCCTCGGGCGCGAAGATCACATCCACGCGCCGGTTCTTGGCCCGGGCGATAGCCGTCTTGCCGGTGTCGAGGGGCTTGCTGGCTCCGGCGCTGCGGACCACGATGCGCGACTCCTCGATGCCCCGCTCCTTGACCAGGTAGCCCTTGACGGCCTCGCCCCGCTTGCGGGCGATCACCTCGGGGTTCTTCTCCTGGGCATCGGCGTGACCCACGATCACCACCCGGCTCCGCGGATCCTGCTTGAGACGGGAGGCCACGTCGTCGAGGCAGGCCTTGTCGACGTTGTTGAGGCGCGCCATGTTGCGCGGGAAGCCACCGGAGGTGCAGGTCAACGGCTCCACCACCGGCTTGGGCGCCTGGACGTTGACGTTGCAGGTGGAGCTGGCCTCGGCGCCGCGGCCGTCGTGGGCGCGGACGGTGATGCTGGCCGAGCCGGGTGCGCTGAGGCCGGTGCTGTCGAAGGTGACCGAGGGGCCGACCCCGACGATCTGACCGCCGGTTGAGCTCCAGGAGTAGGTCAGAGTGTCGCCGTCAGGATCGGAGCCGGCGGCGCGGACACCGACCTTCTCGCCCGGCAGCAGCGTGGACCGCTCGATCTCGCAGGCCACGGTGGGGTTCCTGTTGGCGGGCGGCGGGGCGATCGGTTCCGGGGTCACCACCGCGCAGCAGGTGGTTCCGGGGTGGTAGCCGATCGAGATTTGACGGCCGGTCCAGCTCTTGGACGAGGAGTTGAGGCCGCGATCGTCGAAGGCCAGGTTCCAGGAGAGAGCCGGGCGAATGAAGATGCCGGGCTTGATCCAGAGCACGGGGCCCACCACCAGGTCGATGGGGTTGGTCTGGTCGAAGGCGGCGCCGCTGTAGTTGGAGCCGGTGAGGTCGGCCTGAAGTTGGATGGTGCGGCAGGCGGGCACGTTCAGCCCCAGGCCCCACTTGAAGGCGTTGCCGATATCGACGTTGTCGGGGTCGGAGTTGATCTGGTAGCCGAGCATGCCGTGCAGATCGAGCACCCGGTTCACGCTCTTGGAGAGCACCAAGTCGGCGCCGCCCGAGAACTTGCCGGTGCCCAGCCCCTTCTCCTCATCAGCGGTCGGGAGCTTGACGTAGCCTCGGATCGCCAGGCCCACGCCATCGCCCAGGTAGTCGTCGAGGATCTTGAACTTGGCCCCCAGCTTCACGTCGCCGAAGCCCGTCTGCCAGCCGGGGGAGCTGGACGCGGTGCCGGCGAAGGGGTAGTCGTTCACGAAGCCGGGCTGGAAGATGGCGTCGGTGTCGACTCGGTTCTGCAGGCCGATGCTGCCGAAGATCTCCAGCTTGCTGGTGGCGCCGAAGCCGACGTTCAGCCCGTGGACCGAGATGTCGACATCCTTGGGGTCCCGATCCAGGTTATCCCGGAACAGGCTCACCGAGACCTTCCCCTTGGGAAGGGTGTATGCCGAGGGCATGTGGAACAGACCGGTCGACCCGTCGTACGCCGGAGTCGCCGGATGGACCTGGTACTCCTTGCCCTCGATGTCCATGGTCCAGGTCTTCACCTCTTCCTTCTTGACCTGGCAGCCCTCGCCCGCTGGGGGCGCGTCTTGGGCCCAGGCCGCAGTCGTCAGCGTGAGGCAGCCGACAAGCCACGGCAGTGCAGTTCGTCTCATGGGAGCGTCCCTCCTTTGCGCTTGGCCTAACTATAGCTCAGAAGTACAAGATCCGCCTTATGTCAAGACCCAATTCTAAGCCCATTGTCCACTGGACCCCGAGCCGCTTCCCGGGCTACGTAGCCCGCCAGGTCCCGCTCGGCCCCGGTCTTGACCCGGCCCTCCAGGATCAGCCGGCCGTCCTTCTCCCCGACCTCGATCCGGTAGGGGCTCAGGTTGGCGTTTCCCGCCAGCGCCCGCTTGACCCGCGTCGCTGGGTCGGCAGCGTCCGTCGCGGTGGGCGGTGGGGCCGCTGGCTCGCCCCGCAGCCGGATCTCGCTCACCACCCGGATCACCTCCGGCGTGTTCTCGGCGATCTCGACGGCCAGGGCACGCTGCGCTTTGCTGTCGACGGTCCCCGACACCACCACCTCGCGGCGGTAGGCGCGGACCGCGAGGTCGTTGCCCTCCAGCCCGCGATTCAGGCCAAACGCCAGGTGGACCTTAGCCTCGACCGCCCGATCGTCCAGGTTCTCGCCCAAGGTGCGGTCGGCGGGGACCCCGACCTCTAGCTGAGGGTGAACCGAAAGCTGGTTGAGCACCCGTCTCACACCGGGCACGGCTTCGGCCAGACGGCCGGCGGTTGCCTTGGCCTTCTCGCTCTGCACCTTCCCCCGGAGAGTGACCACGCCGTCGCCGCTGGCCGCCGCCGTGACGGGGAAGCGGGCGACCTCGCGGTTCAGCTCCAGGGCGGCCTTCACCGAGCCCGCGGTTTTGGTATCGCGGAGTTTCTCGCTCAGGGCGCGGAAGGCCCAAGTGGATCGTGAGAAGGCTCCCCGATCGGCCTTCCAGTAGTACCAGGCCGCGCCGGCCAGGGCCAGCAAGATCAGCAGAGCCAACAAACGCTTGAACACAACGCTACCTCAACACGGCAGGTCCGGCTCGCGCCGGTCGGCGCCTCCGCCAGCTAGGTCTCGTCCTCTTCGTCGCCTTCGTCGCCCGCGGCAGGGAAGTGAGCAACCGGGAACAGCGCCTCTTGGGCCACCGCCCGGGAGACGATTTCCTCCAGGGAAAGCTCGCCCTCGCCCTCGGCCGCTGCCGGTGCGCTTGTTGGACCGGGCGGCTGGGGAGGGCTGATGTCGATCTGGTCGTCGAGGAACTGGCTCTCGGCGGGGTCCTCCAGGGCCTCGTCCGGCAGCTCCTGCAGGTCCTCGGGGGGCTCTTCGAGGACCGGGCCGGCCCACTGCGGCGGGACCGCGGTGTCGCCTCCAGCGTAGACGCCGACCACCACCCGCGCGGCCCGGGCCATGCGTCCCCTCAGGCGATACCCGCGGAGCAGCTCCTTGACCACCACCTGGTGGTGCTCGGATTCCTCCACCGCCT
>DATECU010000244.1:0-6110 GCA_035286745.1 Vicinamibacteria bacterium
CTTGCAGGGTGGGGTCGAGAGCGGCCAGACCCTCGGCCATGGACCGGGTGAAGAGGCCCTCGTCGTCGACGATCAGGACGTGCTTCACCGGGTCCCCGCCACCGCGCCCTCAGTCGTAGGCCCAGGCGGGACACGCCGAGCCGTCCTTGGTCTCCACCGGCTTGCCGAAGTGGAGGCAGTAGAAGCTGGCACCCAATTGGGACGCCGGCTGGCCCTTGGGGTCCTTCTCCGCCGCGTGCTTGCAGGCGGAGCAGCCGTTCATCTGCTGGAACTTGGAGATCTCGACCATGGTCTTTCCTCTCGGGGCGGGCCGGCGCGAAGCGAGGGAGTGGCTGGCAGGGTGATGGTGACCAAGGTGCCCACCTGGGGGCGGCTCCGGATCTCGATGGTGCCCGCCATCCGGGCCAGCATCTTCTTCGCGATCACCAGGCCCAGACCGGTGCCGGTGGGTTTGGTGCTGGCGAACGGCTTGAACAGGTTGCGTTGTTCGGCGTCGCTCATGCCGCAACCGCTGTCCTCGACCTGAATCGCCACCGAGCCCCGCATGGGAAAGGCGTGCAGGCGGACCTCGCGCCGCGGCCGCCCGCTCACCGCATCCGCTGCGTTGGTGAGCAGGTTGAGCAGGACCTGGTGCAGCGCCCGGGGATCCAGCCGCGCCGGTCCCAGGTCGGCGGGGACCACCAGGGTGGTCAGGATTCCCTGTTTGCGAAAATCCGGGAACACCAGGGCCGCGATCTTGCGCAGGAAGGCTGCGACATCGACCTCCTGCAGGCTGTACTCCTCGTACATGCTGAAGCTCTTGAGGGAAGCCAGGAGCTCCTCAAGGCGAGTGATCTCCGCAAGCGAGCGATCGAGGTACTCGGTGACGCTCTCCTGGGGGAACCGCTCGATGTTGTTCCGGAGCACGGAGAGCGCGGTCTTGATCGAGTTGACGGGGTTGCCGATTTCGTGGCGCACGCTGGCGAAGACGTAGCCGATGTTGTTCATGACCTCGGCGGCCTCGGCGACCGCCTCCAGCCGCGCCTTCTCGGTGATGTCGCGGACGAAGAGCCACACGAACCGAGGGATGCGGTAGACGGAGTAGCCGAGCAGCCGCCCCTCGACACGGAGCGGCGGCGCCGCCCATGGCTCCCGCCCGCTAGGCTCGGGAGCCCCCGCCAGCAGCTTCTCGTGAAGGGCCTGGTAGTCGATCGAGGGGCAGACGCCAGCCAGGAGTTGGGCCGCCTCTCCGTTGACGAAGAGAACCTTCCCCTCCTCGGTATCGAAGAGGACGATGCCGAGGTTGACGCTCTGCATCACCTCCGCGAAGACGCACTCGCCCGGGCAGGGGCTCTTGCTGATCGGACACTCGCGGGCGTGGAGGCAATCGGGGTCGGACACTTGGTGCGCCTCTCTCGACCCTCGCCGACCCCGGAGGGGAGGTCGGCGTGGCCCGGACAACCGGTCACAGCGTCCACATGCAATGTACGGTCTCGGGGGCTGTTATGGCAACAAGCAACTTGTAAAACGCGAAGCGGACGGCTGTTAGTGACAGCCTATTAATACTAAAACGACGCGGAGTTCGAAACCGAACACCGAGGGGGCCTTCTTGGTCCTCTTGGTCGATTCGGCTTCTCGGAGGCTCGCGGCGGCCGGCCATCTCCCGGGCCGGGACGAGTTCGATCGGCTATCGTCCCTTGGGGAAGAAGGCCAGCAGCAGGCCGATCAAGGTGCCCACCCCGGCCGCATAACGGAGCAGCTCCCACTTGCCGGCGGGGTAGTTGAGGGAGTCCCCCAGGCTCACCCCCGGGGGCACCGGCTGCAGCCGAGTCAGCTCGCTGCCGCAGTAGAAGAAGGCCAGGATGCCTCCGCAGAGAAGGATCAGGGCGGCGTTGCGCATGGCTACTCTCCCGTGAAGACCGGCTTCCTCTTGTCGAGGAAGGCCTGGGTCCCCTCCATCTTGTCCCTGGACTCGAAGGTGATGGCCTGGGCGGTGGACTCGAAGGCCAGCCCGGCCGAGAGCGGCATCTGAGACGACGCGTTGAGCGCGGCCTTGGCCAGGCGCACCGCCAGCGGGCCCAGAGCCAGCACCCGATCGGCCATGGCCCGGGCCGCCGCCAAGAGGCTCTCCCCCGGCACCACCTGGCTGACCAGTCCCACGGCAAGGGCCATCCGGGCATCCCAGCGGGCTCCGGTGAGGATCATCTCCTTGGCCCGGCCCAGGCCCACGATGCGGGGCAATCGTTGGGTGCCGCCGGCGCCGGGGATGATCCCCAGGCTGGGTTCGGGAAGACCGAAGACCGCGTTCTCGGCCGCGATGCGGAGGTCGCAGGCCAGGGCCAGCTCGCAGCCGCCGCCAAACGCGACGCCGTTGACGGCGGCGATGGACACCGCCTCATGGCTCTCCACCGCCGTCATCAAGCGGGAGTTGATGGAAGCCAGGGCGTCGTCGCGCCTGCGCTCGCGGATGGCCCGGATGTCGGCCCCGGAGACGAAGGCCCGGTCTCCAGCCCCGGTGACGATGAGAACGCCCACCCCTGCCGCGGCGGCCTCGGCCAGGGCCCGGTGGAACTCCTCGACGGTCGCGCCGTCCAGCGCGTTGCGGGCGCTCGGCCGGTCCACGGTCAGGGTGGCGACGCGCCCATCGATCTCGAGGCGGAGGTTCTGGTAGCTCATGCTCATCCCGACCCGGCGGCGGCCGGTTCGCCCCTTGCTCGGTGACGAGTATAATCCGGTCGATGGCCGCGCCGCGACGTATCCTGGTCTTCGGTAAGGACACCTGACCCCACACCACGGAGGCCCGGGAGGCCTACGCAGCGAAGGGCTACCAGGTCGACTACCGTGACGTGAAGAAGTCCCCGGCCGATCTGGACGAGATGCTCCGCCACACCGACGGCGAGCGGCGGGTTCCGGTCCTGGTCGAGAACGGCCGGGTCAGCATCGGCTTCGGCGGGGGAACCCGAGGCGTCTAACGGAGGCCGGTCCGGTCTCTCCCCCATGAGCCTGCTCTCGGAAACCCCGCCTGCGCCCGGCCCCGGTCGGCTGAGGATCGTCATGGTGGTGGTCACGCTCGCCGTGGCGGCGGCCGGCGTCGGTTACTGGGTGGTGTTGCGCACGCCGGCTCGGGGTCCCGTGCGACCTTCGCCAGCCAGCGCCGGAGCGAAACCCATACCGCGGGTGGAGCCCGCCGAGACGGGGAGCCTCGAGGTCACCACCGACGCACAGGCTGCGCGCGTCTTCGTCGACGGCCGATCGGTGGGCGTCGCGCCGCAGCGGGTCGACGGCCTGGCAGCCGGGGGGCACCCGGTGCGGGTGGAGAAGGAGGGGCTGACCGCCTACCAACTGGAGGCGCACGTGATCCCGGGACAGGTGACCCGGGTGCGCGCTCGTTTGGTGGCACCGATCCCCGCCAGGAGCCTGCGGGTGACGAGCGACGTCCCGGGCGCTTCCGTGTTCCTCGACCGCAGGTTCCTGGGCAAGACGCCGGTCGAGATCGAAGGGGTGGAGCCCGGTCCCCACCGGCTCAACGTCTCCGTCGAGGGCTATGAGATGCATGCGGAGACCCTCGAGGTCGGCGAGGGAGCCCGCGAGGTCGTGGTGCGGTTCAAGGAGATCAAGCTCGACGAGTCGGTGGCGGTGGCCCACAAGCACGGCCTGGGTTCCTGCCAGGGGCGCCTGGTGGCTGCGGTCCAGGGCCTGCGCTACGAGACGGCGAAGGCGGACGACGCCTTCTCGGTGCCCCTCGAGGGGATCGAGGAACTGAGCGTCGACTACTTGAAGTCCAGCCTCCGCCTGAGGCTGCGCGGCGGCCGCAGCTACAACTTCAGCGGGCAGAGCGCGGATGCGCTGCTGGGCTTCCAGAAGAAGGTGGAGGCCGCCCGGCAGCGGCTGGCTGCCGGCTGAGGGCTTCCCGAGCCGGGGAGGCGGCCCGAGAAGCCCTCATCCCTGGAATCAGCCGGACTCGTTACGCGGGTGAGAGCGCGAAGCTCCGTACCGCGTCGTCCTCACCGTCGTAGCTGTCGAACACGGTGACCAGTTTGGTGATGGCCAGCAGGTTGCGTACCCCTTTGGTGATGTTCGCGATCTTGAGCAGTCCGCCCTCGGCCTGAGCTAGGGCATGGCACCGCACGACGTGACCCAGGCCGCTCGAGTCCATGTGGGTCACCCCGCCGAGGTTCAAGACCAGCTTCTTCCATCCCTCACGAAGCGAGGCCAGCACCGCCTCTTGCAGTGCATCGCCTCCGTCTTGGAGGAGGATGCTGCCGACGAAATCCAGGACACACACGTCTTCCCGATGGCGCTTGTAGATATGCATGGTTGCTTCTCCCTAGGCTCTGGGTATTGCAAGGAACGCCACCACCGAACGGGACAAGTCCACGCGGCGCGGCCGGGAGGAGGCGTCTTCGGTGGGCGCCGCGGCGCCCGGACCGTTCTTGAAGACGCTCGATACGCGAATGCTACCACAGAGCGCCCGATCCGGGCGTGACCGGGATCACAAACCCGTCAGGCGATATCGAGCCAGGAGAACCAGACCGGATGGCCCTTCCGGTACCACTCCAGCACCTCGCGGATCCGCCGCTTCTTGTCGGCCCGGATCACCAGGTCGTCGATGCGGTCGAAGTGGACGCGGATCCTGCCGTCCACGTACTCCAGGGCGGGGGAGCACAGAGTCTGCAGCTCGTTGCGAATGCGCCCGGAGTCGGAGATTCGAACCGGACGGTTGCGGTAGTCCTCGCCGGCTACGAATCGCTCCAGCAGGGGGCTGAACACCAAACGCGTTTGCTGGAACGACTCCAGGAAGCGGAACACGAAGCTGACCCGGGCGCCGACGCCGCGAGCCGAAAGCCGAGTGGTGACCCGCCAGCTCGCCTCTCCAACCTGGGTGACGCCGGGCAGGCCCGTGTACGGGTCCGGTCCCATGTACCCGGCCACCGCCAGAACGCCCCACTCCTTCTCGGGGAAGAAGTCGTCGGCGTAGACCACGGGCTTGCCGACCGGCATGTTGGCGGCGGCCATCGCGCGCAGGCAAGCCCGGTACTGGTCGACCAGTGCCGGATCCAGCTCCTTGCCGAAGAGCCCCGCCAGACTGGACGAGAACTCGGGCGCCTCCGGGTTCAAGCGGGCCAGGCGCCGCTCGCTCGCGATGGGTAGGTCGAAGTGCGGGGTGAACAGGGCCATCGAGACCTCGACGTCCAGCGCTTGAGCCAGGCTGGCCGCTTGCAGCGCCTCGGCGGTGGCGGCGTAGCCGTCGCACAGGAACAGATGGCGCGCGCCCCCGGCGTCGATCCAGCTCCCAACAAGGTAGGTGGGTGCGTAGGTACCGGACTCGGTGTAGGCGGCCATGCCGCTGGGGCATCGCCAGCCGTCCTCGACCAGATGCACGCCCAAGGCGCGCCACTCCTCCCACAGCCCGGAGAGGCGGGTGACGCGGCTCTCGCCTCCCAGCGTCCAGACGTGGATGTTCTCGCGCTTCAGGCCGGGCCAGGTGAGTTCGATGGCCTCCACCAGCTTCTGGCGCGGTGACAGCAGGTCCAGGTGGATCGAGTGATCGCGGGCGGTGGCGGCCACCGCGCGGGGAATGGTGAGCGTCCCCATGTACGCCTCGTACGGCCGGGTGACCACGATCGGCTGATCGAACAGGTGCAGCACCGTCAGCGGTCCCGTCTCCTCGCCCTTGGCGAAGCGCGAGGTGTTCTCGAGGGTGTCGACCGCCGCCCCCCAGATGGTGATGCCCATCTCGCGCATCTTCTTGTAGAACCCGTGCCACCCGTAGGCGGGATCGTTGAGCAAGCGGCGCACCCGTGAGTCCACGAACCGCGCCACTTCGGGCCGCGCGTAGACGCGGCCGAAGCCCAGAAGTGGGTTGGCGCCCATCTCCGGCGTCTCGCCCGCCTTGGGCATCAGGCCCTCGCCGAGGCAGACCATGATCGCGTGGTTCTCGGGCAGCCGGCGCGTGAAGTGCCAGAGCCCTTCGCTCATCACGTAGGCCGAGATGGCGTCGGCGTCCTTCTTGACCTCGTTGAGCGTCTGCTTGTCGGTGCCGCGACCGGCGCCGAAGGGCGCGAACAGGCGGGTGCCCATAGCGGTGACACCGGCGGTCATGGCCAGGCAGCGCCTGAGTCCACCCTCCA
>DATECU010000245.1:0-11766 GCA_035286745.1 Vicinamibacteria bacterium
CTGCCAAGATACACCGTGACCGGGTCCGCAGGGTGATCGGGCGAGCCCGGTCGCCTGAGCGCCGCCAAGTCGGATTGCGGGCCAACCCCCGAGGCCTTACCATGGCGGTTTCGCGTCCGGCACGCAAGGGCTTACCGAGGAGCCGGCCTGTGCCTGGGGGGATTCTTGATCCAGCTCGGAGACATCCGGGTCCACATCCTGAGCGATGGCCGGTTCGCCCTGGACGGCGGGGCCATGTTCGGCGTGGTGCCGCGGGTCATCTGGGAGAAGACCGACCCGCCCGACCAGCGGAACCGCATCGCCCTGGGGCTGAACGTGGTCCTCATCGAGGCGGCGGGGAAGCGCATCCTGGTCGACACCGGCGCCGGTGACAAGTGGGGCGAGAAAGAGGCCCGAATCTACGGGCTCGATCGCAGCCGGACCCTGCTCGCCGGCCTGCACGCCCTGGGGCTGGAGCCCGGCGACATCGACATCGTCATCAACTCCCACCTCCACTTCGACCACGCCGGCGGCAATACCCGGCTGGCAGACGGCAAACCGGTCCCCACCTTCCCCAAGGCGCGCTATGTGGTGCAGACCGGTGAATGGGAGGACGCGACCCGGCCTCACGAACGGAACCGGGCCTCGTACCTCGAGGAGAACTACGTCCCTCTCGCCGAACGCAAGCAGCTCGAGGTGGTTCAGGGGGCGGTCGAGGTGACGCCTGGGGTGCGAGTGGTTCCGGTAGGCGGCCACACCGCCTACCTGCAGATGGTGGTGGTGGAGAGCCAGGGCCAGACCCTGGCCATCCCCACCGACCTCATCCCTACCAGTAGTCACTTGCCGCTGCCCTTCATCATGGCCTACGACCTGTTCCCGGTAGGCACCCTGGAGGCCAAGAGGCGCCTGCTGGCCCAGGTGGTCGAGGAGAAGTGGTGGCTTCTCTTTTACCACGATCCGCGAATGGCGGTGGGACGGGTGGGCCGCGACCAGGAGAAGTACGTCTTGAGCGAGGTTCTGGCATGAGCGAACGGGCCGAGGTGGGAATCATCGGGGGCAGCGGACTCTACGAGATGGAGGGGTTCACCGACCAGCGCGAGGTCGCGGTCGACACTCCGTTCGGCGCCCCGTCCGACAGCCTGATGGTGGGGCAGCTTGAGGGTCGAAGAGTCGCCTTCCTGCCGCGTCACGCCCGCGGCCACCGCATCCTGCCCGGGGAGCTGAACTTCCGCGCCAACATCTGGGCCATGAAATCGATAGGCGTCGAAACCATCCTCTCGGTCTCCGCCGTGGGCTCGCTCAAGGCGCAGTACCAGCCGCTGCACATGGTGATTCCTGATCAGTTCGTCGATCGCACGACGCAGCGGCCCGCTTCGTTCTTCGGGCGCGGGCTGGTGGCCCACATGGCTTTCGCCCACCCGTTCTGCGCCACACTGCGGCCGCTGCTGGCCGAGGCCTGCCGCGATGCGGGGGCCACCTTCCACCAGGGCGGGACCTACATTTGCATAGAGGGCCCCCAGTTCTCGACTCGCGCCGAGTCGGAACTCTACCGTTCGTGGGGGATGGACATCATCGGCATGACTAACCTGCAAGAGGCCCGGCTGGCCCGGGAAGCGGAGATCTGCTACGTCACCCTGGCCATGGTGACCGACTACGACTGCTGGCATCCGGAGCACGATGCGGTGACCGCCGAGCAGATCATCGCCAACCTGGTGAAGAACGCGGCCATGGCCAAGGCGGTGCTGCGTGCGGCGGTCAGGCGGGTTCCCACCGGCCCTCGGGACTGCGAGTGCGCGAGCGCCCTCAAGCACGCCCTGGTCACCGGGGGCGAGCTGGTGCCGGCCCAGGTGAAGCGCGAGCTGGCCCCCATCATCGACAAGTACATCCGTTAGGAGACGAGATCCCTCATGTCCATTCTGGTGGTCGGCAGTGTGGCCTACGACACCGTGGAGACGCCCTTCGGCAGGGCCGAGCGCGTCCTGGGCGGCAGCGCTTCGTTCTTCTCGGTGGCGGCGTCCTTCTTCGTTCCCGTGAACCTGGTGGGGGTGGTGGGCCGCGACTTCGGGGAGAAGCAGCTCTCAGCGTTCCAGGGCCGGGAGATCGATTTGGAGGGCCTGGAGCGCATGGAAGGCGAGACCTTCCACTGGCAGGGCAAGTACTCCTACGACTTGAACTCCCGCGACACCATCTGCACCGACCTCAACGTCTTCGAGTTCTTCAAGCCCAAGATCCCCGCCCGCTACAAGAAGTCGTCGTACGTCTTTCTCGGCAACATTGATCCCGCCCTGCAGCGCGAGGTCCTCGATCAGGTGGAGGCGCCCCGGGTGGTGGCCTGCGACACCATGAACTTCTGGATCGAAGGCCGACCGGAGGAACTGCGCAAGACGCTCAAGCGGGTCGATATCCTGCTCATCAACGACGGCGAGGCCCGCGAGCTGTCGGGGGAGTGGAACATCGTCAAGGCGGCCCGGGCCATTCGCGCTCTGGGACCGCGGACGCTGATCGTCAAGAAGGGCGAGCACGGCGTCCTCATGTTCAGCGACGAGGGTTCGTTTGCCGCGCCCGCCTACCCACTGGAGGATGTCTTCGATCCCACCGGAGCTGGCGACACCTTCGCCGGGGGCTTCCTGGGCTACCTGGCGAGCATGGGCAGCCACGGTGACGGCGTGCTCCGCCGGGCCGTGGTCATGGGCAGCACCCTGGCCTCCTACTGCGTGGAGGCCTTCAGCCTGGATCGGCTCCTGCGGCTGACGCGTCAGGAAATCGACGACCGCTTCCGGCTCTTCAAGCGCCTCACCCACTTCGAGGCGATTTAGGGCCTGCCGGCCCCGCACGCCGGGAGCCAGTCGCCTGCGGCCAGCACGCGCTCGACTTCCAGCGCCGCCACCGCGTGCCCCACGGCGTTCCAGTGGCCACCGCCGGCGTGGTAGGGCGGATAGCCGGCACGGTCCTGGCGGCGCAACGCTTCGGTGGGATCGAGGACGGCGAAGCCGCTCGCCCGCCCGACCTCGGTGAGCCGGCGGGCCACCCGCCCGCGATCCCAGGTGGTGTCGTCGACCCGATAGCGCGCCCGAGTCAGGCTCCAATCGCGGTCGCTCACCTCCATCTTGCTCGGGACGTAGACGACGAGCAGGCGCCCTCCCCGCGCCTCCACCAGGTCGCGCAAGGCGCGCAGGATGTTGACCGTCTGCTCCCAGGCATCCTGGACCTCCCGTGACGGCGTTCGCGAGTACACCTCGAGCTCGCTGCCCGCTCGCGGCTTCTCGATAGGCGGCCACAGCCCGATCCAGGCGAGCGCGCCGTAGGCGCGAGGCGCTCTCTCCCGGAGCCTCCCCCGCAGCCACTCGAGACCTTCCGACCGCCAGGCCGATCTCTGGTTATGCTCTGGCGCCGCCGGCGGCGAGAGCGGAGCGTTGGTGACCGCGAAGCTCCCGGCTCGGAACTTGAGCAGCGGCTTGGGGGCCCGGCCCACCGAGGCCCGGGCGTTGTAGACGATGTCGTTGTAGTAGAAGAAGAGCAGCACCACCTGCGGCCGGTAGCGATGGCCTTCCTCGCGGAAGAAAAGCAGTTCCTGGTCGTTGCTGAAGCCCACGGTGCCCGCGTTCACCACCTCGGTTGGGCATTCCGTTCGGGTTAGGCTGCGTTCGAGGACCTGGGAAACGCTGTCCTCGAAGGCCACGCTGAAGCCTTCGGCGAAGGAGTCGCCCAGCACCAGCAGGCGCCTGGTGCCGGGAGCCGGCTCCAGGGTGCGCTCTCGGTCGCGCAAACCGCGGCTGTTGATCAGGTAGTCGCCTTGAGGGAAGCGAACCGAGGCCCCGACCCGGTGCCGCCAGCCAAGCAGGGGGTCGAACTCGGTGTACTGCGCGGCGATCGGCTCCGTGGGACGCTGCTTCTTCAGGCGTGCCACGACCTCGAGCACTCCCAGGGTCAGGGCCAGGCTGCTACCCAGGAGCGCCAGGTTTAGGACCCAGCGGCGCTTCAAGACCGCACCGACCCGGCGAGCCTCAGGGGGGGCCTGAACGGGCGGCCTTCAGGATCTCCAGAGCCTGCTCGCCGAAGTACTTGACCACCAGCCGGCTCCAGGTGGGGGTCCGGCGCAGGTTGGCGAGGTAGGCGTCGAGGTCGCGCTTCAGCTCTGGATCAGTCTTACGCAATCCGTAGGCGAGACTGCCGGATTGGCCCAGGAACAGGCCCAGTTCCAAGTTGGGGTCTGTGCGACGGGCCAGGATGGCTACTTCGAGCCCCAACACGCCGGCGGTGGCCCTGCCAGCCCGGAGCTGGTCGCTCACGTTTCCGTCGGTCAGGTGAACGATGTTGGCGGCAGGCACTCCCGCCGCCAGCAGGGCTTCCGCCATGCTGGTGCCCCGGTGGGTGACCACCCGCTCGCCCCGCAGTTGCTCGAGGCTGGTCACTGGCCGGTGGGGCTTGAGGGTGAGCACCACGTCGCGGCTGGGGAAGACCTCGACGCTGAAGTCGATTCGCTTGCGGCGCGCTGCGGTGTCGCTGAAACCACCGGCGATAAGGTCGGCTTTGCCTTCCAGCAGGGCCGGGATCAGCCCGTCCCAACTGGAGGACGGCACGAAAGTGAGTTTCATCCGATGGAGGTCGGCGAAGCCCTTCAGGATCTCGTAGTCGAAGCCGGACTCCTGGCCTGGTTGGGTCGAGACGAAGGCCTCGGCCCGGTTCTCGGGTACCAGGACCCGTAGGGCTTGACGGTCCTGACCGTTGGCCTTGGCGCCAGCCAACAGGGCTGCCGCCAGGAAGCAAACGAGCGTGACTCCCCGGCGTCCCCTTCTCGCTCCAGGTGCTCGCGGGTGAGCCGGTCGGCGTCGCGGCGCAGCTCCCGCTCCGCCCTTGAAACCCGGAACCTTGTTGGCCAGGCGCTCCAGCGCGTTCTGCGCGGCCCGCGCCTGGTCGCGGATGGAGTCCATGGAACCCCCTTGGCACCTGCCGTCCGAACTAGGACAGGTTGGCGCCCGACTCCAGCATGGTGTTGACGATGGTGAGCAGCTTGTTGGCGGTGAAGGGCTTGTTGATGTACATGATGGCGCCCGACTCGAAGCCCTCGGCCAGGGCCTCGCCACCACCCTTGGCGGTGAGGAAGATGACGGGGATGTCCTTGGAGCGGGGGTCTTCCTTGATCTTGCGGCAGACGGTGAAGCCGTCCACCTCGGGCATCATGACGTCCAGCAGCACCAGGTCGAAGCTCTTCTCGGCCAGGAGACGCAGCGCCTCGGCTCCCCCGCCCGCTGGGGTCACCTCGAAGCCGCGCTGCTCGAGGATGGTCTTCTCGAGGTTCAGGATGTTCTCGTCGTCATCGACCACGAGGATCCGCTTCGCCATCAAAGACCTCCGCGGGACGGATGGGGGATTCTAGCAAATGTGCACGAAGGATGCGTCCACGCCAGGGGTGGCGTCAAGACCCGAGCCGCTCCGGCCCCGGCGGACGCAAGCCGAGCACCTCCAGCAGGGCCCGGGCCGCCCGCGCCGAGGCCCCGCCTCCCCCCAGCTTCTGCCGCACCTCGGCCAGGTCCTGCTTCATTCGCAGGCGCCGCGCGGGGTCCCCCAACAGGGAGAGCGCTTCCTCGGCCACTCGCTCCGCCGTGAACTCCCGCTGGATGATCTCGGGGGCGACCCGCCGCCCGGCGATCAGGTTGACCATGGCGTAGTGGGGAACCTTGACGAACCTCCGACCCAATCGGTAGGTGAGCCCCGACAGCCGGTAGACCACGACCAGCGGCGTCCCCAGCAGGGCGGCCTCGACGGTGGCCGTCCCCGAGGCCACCACCGCGGCATCGCAGGCCCCCAGCAGCTGGTGGGCCTGACCTTCCAGGCAGCGCACGGGCAGCCCGGCCAGAGCCTGGCGGAAGACCTCACCGGGCAGGGATGGGGCCAGCGGTAGGGCGAACTGCAAGTCCGGCTTGCGTTCGGCGAGCAGGCGGATGGCTCCCAGGAGCGGCGGCAGGTTATGGGCGACCTCCTGGCGGCGGCTGCCGGGCAAGATCGCCAACAGCGGTCGGTTCGGGTCCAACCCGCTTGCCTTCAGGAAGGCGCCACGGTCAGGGGCCGGACGGACCAAGTCGACCAGGGGGTGGCCCACGAAGGTCACCGGCACCCCACTCTGCCGGTAGAAGGCCTCCTCGAAGGGGAAGATCACCAGCATCCGGGCCACCGTCTGGCGGATGGCCTTGATGCGCCGGCGGCGCCAGGCCCACACCTGGGGCGAGACGTAGTAGACGACCGGCACCTGGCGGGCCTTGAGTTCTCGGGCCAGACGCAGGTTGAAGTCGGGGTAGTCGACCAGCACCGCGGCGTCGGGCCGGCACCGATCCACCTCGGCCAGGATCTCCCGGAAGATGCGGCGGAAGCGGGGCAGATGAGAGACCACCTCCCAGAGACCGACCACGGCCAGGTCGCGCACGTGGGCGATGAGCGACGCGCCCTGCTCGGCCAGCCGATCGCCCCCCAGGCCGAAGACCTCCGGAGTCTCGCCCAGCTTCCCAATCTCGTGGACCAGCGCCCCGCCGTAGGTGTCTCCGGAGGGCTCGCCACAGGAAAGCAAGAGGCGGGTCATTGCGGGAGTATAGCTGTCCCCTCCCCGCCTCAGAGAGATCAGCCACTGTCCCCGCCCCGGGACAGCGGTCGGGCCAGTCACCGCGACTAAAGCCTTGATCCAGGGTGGCTTGATCGAGCACACTGTCAACGTCTGGGTTCGGCACAGGCCTTGCACTTTCGGATGGCGAGCATCGGCGATGGTGCCGAAGGAGGCAGTCATGAAGGCTTGGCGAACGGCAATGGCCATGGGGCTGGTGTTCATTGCGCAAGCGGCCCTGGCGGATCAGGCCAAGACCCGGGATTCCGGGTCGAGCGGGTCCAGCTCGGCCGGGGAGCGCCATCACCCTTCCGGTTCCGGCGCCTCGGCGCGCTCCTCCGGTTCCGGGGGCTCGCATTCCTCGGACTCGGGACGCACGCACGAGTCCTCTTCCTCCCGCGCCACATCGGCGTCGTCTTCCCGCCCCTCGCGCTCCTCGGAGGCGCGGCCCCGACCCCTCACTGAGGCCGAGCGAAGGCACCCGCGGCCGGGGACTGGAACCGGCTACCGGCACTACCCGTACAGCTACGGCCGCTACCGTTACGGGAACGATCCTTACTATTCCTACCGGTATCAGCCCTACTACGGCTACTACGGGTATTGGGGCTTCTCCCCCTGGTACGGCTCCTCGTGGGGTTGGGACTTGGGCTGGGGCTACTCCTACGACAGGCAGCGCTACGGGTATCCTCGGTCCCGCTATCGCTACTACGACGACGAAGAGGGCTCCCTGCGCCTCTTGGTCGAGCCCGAAGAGACCCAGGTCCTGGTGGACGGCTACTACGCGGGCGAGGCCGACGACTTCGACGGCATTTTCCAACGCCTGCACGTGACCCCGGGGCGCCACGAGATCACCCTGAAGCTCAAGGGCCATCAGACCCACCGGGTCAGGGTCTATGTGCCACGGGATGAGACCCTGAGCATCCGCCACCGCATGGCGCGTGGTGTCGAAAGCGTGGTCACCGAGGAGAACCTGGTGCGACCCTGGGACGAGGAGCGGGCCCAGCAGAGAGAGCGCTCTGCACGCCGCGACCGGGACGACGATGACAACGACGAGGCGGAGCCCGACGACGCCGACGACGCGGACGAAGCGGACACCGGCACCGTGCGCCTCAACATCGAGCCCCGGGACGCGTCCGTCTACCTGGACGGTGAGTTCCAGGGCGCCGGCCGTGAGGTGCGCGAGCTGGACCTCAAGCCCGGCCGCCACCGGATCGAGATCGTGCGGCCCGGCTACAAGACCGCCGAACGGGACGTCGAGGTCAAGGCCGGGCGCAGCGAGAACCTGGACGTTCAGCTCGAGAAGTAGTCGTCTCGCAGCTAACGACCTCCGCCGGCCGCGGTGGGAGCCGCCGGCCGGTAGAGGTTCTGGTAGATGCGGCCAGCCACCGCGGCCGCCGAGTGTCCCGAGCCGGGCCGGGTGAAGACCACGATCACCACCTCCGGCCGGTCGGCTGGGGCGTAGGAGGCGAACCAGCCCACCCCGGCGCAGGTGCCGGTCTTGCCGGCCACGATGATCTCGGGATCGAAGGCGGAGGAGGCGCTGCCCTCGTTCACTGCGCTCAGGAAGCCCTCGCTCAGCCCGCCTAACACCGTGCCCGCCGGCAACCGCCAGCGCTCTCGAGGCGCGAAGTCGCCGGGCCCCGAGAGCTGGGGCTGGAACACGACGCCGCCGTTGATGGTGGCGGAGAGCAGCACCCCGAGCTGGACGGCCGAGGTCGAGATGCCGGCGGCGTGGCTCGACAGATGCCCGACCTTGCTGGGCGGGACCAGGAGCGGCACCTTGCCTGAAGCCTCGCCGGCCAGGTTGATGCCGGATGTCGAGCCCAGGCCCAGCAGGTGCGCGTACTTCTGGACCCGCTCGTAGCCGAGCTGCTCCCCAACCCATTCGAAGTAGGGGTTGCACGAAACCGCCAGGGCTCGCCGCAGATCGATGGGTCCGTGGCCGGGCCACATCCAACAGCCGCCGTTGCAGTCGTAGGTACTTTCCGGAGTGATGATGCCCTCGGTGAGACCCCCGATCGCCACCACGATCTTGAAAACCGAGCAGGGCTGGTAGGCGTTCGAGATAGCCAGGCTGGGGTTGATCACGGTGATCACGCGCCCGGTCTGCGGCTCCATGGCGAGGACCGCCCCCCGCGTGCTCCCCAAGCCGCGCCGACAGGCGTCGCTCACCGCGAGGTCGCGAGCGGAGGCGGACACCGGCACCACCACGGCCGGCGGGGCCGAGGGCCGAGAGCGGCGGGTCGAAGCTCGCGCTCGGGTCTTGGATCGGGCTTCCGCCTGGGGCAAGCTGATGAGGGCGATGGCCGCGCTGGCCAGGCCGGTGAGGATCAGGACTTGGCTCCGGGGTGAGATCATTGGCTCAAGGTAGCACAGCCTGGGCTCCCCGGCGACGGGCCACCCGGGCCGCCGGGCTGCCGGGCCGCCTCGCCGTGTTGCCCGTCCCCGGCAGAGGCCATAGACTTGCCGGCTGGGGCTCGGTGAGAAAGGGGCCTCGGCAGCGCCGCATTCTTACTCTGGAAGGAGACAATCATGTCCGTCAATCGGCAGCTCGTGGGCCTCGTCTTGGCCCTCCTGGCCGCCCCTGCCCTCCGGGCCGACAAGCTCGACAACGACAGCAAGAAGTGGCTGGAGGGCGTCAGGCCCATCATGCTGGCGGAGGAGGAAAAGATCTTCAAGGGCCTCAAGGACAAGGCGGAGCGCCAAGAGTTCCAGAAGATCTTCTGGGCCCGGCGAGACCCGGACCTGGAGACCCCAGCCAACGAATACCAGGTCGAGTACGAGAAGCTCCGCGGCGAAGCCGACGCCAAGTTCAAGGTCGGTGGTACCCCGGGCTCGCTCACCGACTGCGGGCGCATCTACATCCTGCTGGGTCCCCCCGACGACGTCAAGAAGAGAGAGCGGGGCGAACGGCCGGGCCGCACCCCCGAGAGCTGGACCTTCAAGGAGCGGCCCTCCCTCACCTTCAAGGGCGGCCAGGCCCAGATCGAGATCGACTTCGACGAGAACTGCCTGTTGCCGCAGGGCGCCCGCATGGGCGAGCAGTTGAACCGGGTCGCCGAGGGGAGACTGGCCAATCCCAACCTCAACTACCGCCCGGGCACCGACGGGCGAGTGGTCAAGCTGGCCGATCAGCTTCCCAAGCCGACGCCGACCATGGCCCTCCTCAAGGCGCCGCGCCAGGACTTCTCGACCGCGGCCGAGTCCACGCTGTTCCTCCGGAGTCCGGGAGGCGCCACCTACATGGCCGGCCTGTTGCGCCTGGAACCGGGAACCGTCACCGCGCAGGACGTGGCCGGGAAGAAGCTGGCCAAGGCCAGCGTCGGCATCCGGGCCCTGGCCGAAGGGGACAAGCTGGCGGCCTCGGCCGAGCGCGCGGTCTCCGGCGAGTTGCAGCCCGACGGTGCCTTCGTGGTGTCCTATGGGGTGGCCCTGAAGCCTGGCAGCTACACCCTCAAGGTGGCCGCGCTGGACCCCGGGACCGAAAAGGGGAGCGTGGTCTCCCAGGCCCTGACCATGCCGGACTTCGGGCTTGAGGGTCTGTCCCTGTCGCCGCTCATCGTGCTTCGCGACGTCCAGGAGCTGCCACCCAACAACGAGGATCCGCTGGCCGCCTTTCAGCTCGGCCCCATGCGCTTTGTGCCTCGCTACGGCAACCAGTTCACCACGGCCGACGCCATCACCCTGCTCACCTTCCTCTACAACGCCAAGGTCGATGAGGCGGGCAAGGCTGCCGCCACCGTGAGCTTTGCCATCCTGAAGGACGGCAAGCCGGTGGCCAGGGCCGAGGACTTGGTGTTCGAGACCGCCGACGCGGGTCCCTCGGTGGGGCCGGTGCCGCTCAAGGACTACAAGCCGGGCAAGTACCTGGCTCAGGTGAAGGTCCGCGACAACATCGCCAAGAAGGACCTAACGCAGGAGGCGTTCTTCGAGGTGAAGCAGTCTAACGAACAGTAGCGATCGGCTATCAGCATTCAGCGGACGGCAGTCGGCGATGTCGAGAGCGAACCGCTGGGAGCGGCTGGCGCTTCTCCAATCTCGCGACCTCTCCGTAGCTGAGTGCTGATGGCTGTGTGCTGATCGTTTCCGCCTAGCGCTTCGAACGACCGACCGGCTCTTCGACCAGCTTCCTCAGCTCCTTGCCGGCGGTGAAGCGGACGGCGCGGCGCGGCGCTATCTTGATGGTCGCTCCGGTCTGGGGGTTTCGGCCCTCCCGGGCCTTGCGCCGAAAGATGCTCAGGGTTCCGAAGCCCTGGAGCTTCACCTTCTCGCCCTTCTTGAGCGCCTTGCTGGCATTGCTCAGCAAGGCGTCCAGGGCCCGCAAGGCGTCCACCTGGGTGAACCCGGTGTCTTTGGCCATGCGCGCGGCAAGCGCCGCCTTGTTCATGCGGGCTTCTTGGTCTCCGCCTTCAGGATCTCGATCGCCTTGTCGAGAGCCAGATCGCGCGCCTCGGTGCCCTCGTCCTCCTCGTCCTCGTCCGGTTTCGCCACCGTGACCGTGGGCTCCAGGCCCTTGCCGTGGATCAGGTCGCCCTTGGGCGTCGAGTAGCGGGGGACGGTGACCACCAGGCCGCTGCCATCGTCGAAGGCCACGGCCTTTTGGATGGCGGCCCTGCCGAAGGTGTGGCGGCCGACGACCGGCCGCCCGGCCTCCAAGAGCGCGCCGGTCACGATCTCACCCGGGCCCGCGGTGCCGCTGTCGACCAGCACCGCGAGCGGACCGTCCCAGGCGGGCTTGCCCGACTCGACGCTGAACACCTGCTCTTCGAACTTGGCGCCCGACAGCTTGGTGACGACACCGGTCTTGAGGAACAGCTCGGCCACCTTGATGCCGTCGGCGGGCGCGCCAAAGCCGGCGCTTCTGAGATCCAGCACCAGCTTCTTCACCCCTTGCCGCTTCAGGAGGTCGATCTCTCCTTTGGCTTCGGCCGCCGAACGCGCGCCGAACTCGGCGACCCTCAACTGGCCGATGCCCGGCTCCACCAGCTTCCCCTTGACCGGAAGCGGTAGCAGGCGCTCTCGGACCAGGCTCATCTCTATGGGATCGGTCCCCCGACGCAGGATCGTCAGCTTGAGCGTGGATCCGGGCTCGCCCCGCAGCAGGCGCTGGCCCACCGCCGCCGCCAGCGGGTGAGAGTGCTTGCCGTCCAGCGCCTTGATCACGTCTCCGGCCTTCATGCCGGCCTTCTCGGCCG
>DATECU010000246.1:0-3710 GCA_035286745.1 Vicinamibacteria bacterium
TGAAACGCACCCGCCGCTCCCGGCGTTCCAGATCGGCGGCGCCGCCCTTGAACCGGAAGGAGATGTAGTTCTCGTGGACCGAGTCGGAGCACACCGACTCCAGGGTGGTGAAGTGGTAGCCCAGCCGGGATCCGAAGCTCACATAGTGGGAGCCCACCATGGCGTAGGAGTCGTCGCCCAGCCCGCGTTCGGCGCGCCCGGCGTCGACCATGGTGTTCGCCCACACCGACATCAGGCCTCTGACGTCGATGGGCCGGGCTCCCGCCCAACGCACACCCGGAGTCACCATGCCCGCCCACAGGGCCCGCATGGGGATGGAGGTGATGGCCCCCGGCTTCACCGAGCGAGCCCCCGGCGAGGCCGCCACACCCCCACCCAGGTCTATCAGGTAGATGCCGAGCGGCACCTCGCAGTCGAGCCGGAAAGCGATCCCCCGCTCTCGCAGATGGCGGTAGTCGTTCACCCGGAACATCTCGGAGATCGCCATCTCGTGGCAGAAACGAATCAGGTCGTGGTAGGTGCGGCAGTTCTTGGCCCGGAACGAGTTCTTGGCCGCGTCGGTCAGGTTCAAGTGGGCGATGCGGGCGGCCACCCGTTCGGCGACCGCCAGCGACGGCCGGTCGCGCGGCCGCAGCGAGGGCAGAACCGCGTGCGCCAGCAGCTCCTCCACTCGGCCGGCGTACACGCGGCAGCGACTGGCGTCGACGGTGGCCTCGATCCCCGGCGACAGCAGCGTGGCCCCGGAAGCGCCGGTGACGGTGGGCACGCGATACTCCCGCGCCAGGCACGCCATGTGGCCGCTGGCGCTCCCGATCTCGGTGACGATGGCGGCCGCCCGCGTCATCACCTTGACGAAGCGCGGCGAGTTCTGGCGGGCCACCAGCACGCCGCCCGCTGGAAAAGCCGCCAGTTCCTCGTCGCTCTCGGCGTGAACCAGCGGTCCGGCACCCGCGCCCGCACAAGCGGTGGTGCCCCCTGAAAGGAGAAGCGCGTATCCGGAGAGAACGTCCTCGCCGGGGATCTCCGGGACGTCGGCGGCCGCCAGGCCCAAAGGACGCGTCTGGAGAATGAACAGCCGACCCTGCCGGTCGAGGGCCCACTCGACGTCCTGGGGTCCGCGGAAGTGGGCTTCCAGGGTCCGCACATAACTCGCCAGCTTGAGCACCTGCTCCTCGCTGAGGCAGGGGGCCTCCTGCTTCTCCGGCGGCACCGCTTCCTCCAGCACCCCCTCCTGCGGTGCCGCCACCAGGCGGTGCGTCTTGCGCACCGGCTGGGTGCGGATCGCGCCGCCACCCTCGCGGCGAGGAGCCCAGAAGGTGTCGGGTGTCATCGAGCCGTCCACCACCGGCTTGCCCAGTCCCCACACGCCGCTGATCAGCATGCTCCCGGACCTGGGGTTCGCCGGGTTCGCCGAGTAGGCGACGCCCGCCGACGCCGCATCCACCATCAGGAAGCAGCCGACGCTCATCGCGATCTCGTCCTCCCGGAAGCCCTTCGAGTGCATGTAGAAGAGGGCCCGGGGAGAGAACTTGCTCGCCACCGTCTCTTTCCAGCGGCGCAGTACCTGCTCCAGCGGCACGTTGAGGAAGGTGGCGTACTGGCCCGCGAAGGAGGCGTGGCCGTCCTCGCCGATGGCGCTCGACCTGATGGAAACCCGCGGCCGCCCAGGCGCCTTACGATAGAGATCGTGCGCCGCCAGGGTGATGGTCTCGCGCACGTCCTGCGGCAGCTCGGCGCCGGCGATCAGCTCCTGCATGGCGGCCGAGGCCTGGGCCAGCGATCCCATGTCGTCCCACTGGATGCGGTCCCACAGCTCGCTCAAGCGGCCCTGCAGCCCCGCCGCCTCCACGAAGGCCCGGTAGGCGAAGGCGGTGACCGCGAAACCGGGTGGCACCGGCAGCCCGGCGCGGTTCCTGACCTCGCCCAGCTTGGCGGTCTTGCCCCCCACCGCGTCGGCCAGGTCCCGGTTGATCCCCTCGATGGGGATACAGATGGCGGTGATCGAGGTGCCGCGCACCTCGCGCAGCGCCTCGTCGACGCCGGCCGCCACCTTCTCCAGGTTCCCGAGCAGCCCGCGAAAGCGCCCCTCGGCAATGACGTTCAGGTCGTCGATCATCTGGTTGACCCGCGGGTAGACCGCTCCTGCCATCTGGCGCAGGGCCTCGAGCGACATCCCGCTGCCGCTGCTCACCGCCTCCTCCAGCTCGGTGATCAGCTCGAGGACCTCGTTGTTCGCTGCCAGCAGACGCCGGAAGCTCGCGTACTTGGCCCGCAGCAGCTCACCCACCTCCTGGGGCCGCGGGCGCAGCAGGTCCTTGAAGAAGCCCATCGGCGGCTAACCCTTGCGAACCAGCTCGAAGCCGTAGTCGCCGGAGAGGAAGGCCTGGGCGAAGGATTCGGCGGTGCCCCGGCTCTCCATCACCATGTCCAGGTGCCGCGATGCCACCATGAGCCGGCCCAGCATCACCAGGGACTCCTCGACCGCGTCCGCCTCCCGCTTGGACAGGATGGCCTCCACCCGGTCCCCCAGCATCTTGACCGCAAAGCCGTTGCTGCGCAGAACGGAGGCCAGGAAGTGGGCCCTGAACTCGCGCCGGGCGGCCACCGCGGCCCCTCCGTAGAACAGGAAGCGGGCGTAGTTCTCGTTCACCGAGCGCCCGCAGATGGCGTCGACGGTGGCGAAGTGGTACGCCAAACGTGAGGAGAAATGCAGGTAGTCGCGCGAACAGAGGGCGTAGGAGGGCTCGCCGTAGCGCTGGTCGTCGGCGGCGCTCCGCACCACCACCGACATGAAGCCCTTGAGATCGAAGCCTACCGGTCCCGCCCAGCGCAGGCGTGGATCGGTCATGCCCTCGACCAGCGCCAGGAGCGGCACCGAGAGGACCTGCTCGGTCTCGACCAGCCGCGAGCTTCCCGGGGCCAGGCCACCCCCCAGATCCAGCAGCAGCACGTCCATCGGCATGCGCCAGCTCAGGCGGCGGGCCTGGCGGCGCTCCTGCGGCGACAGCCCGTCCAGCTCGAACATCTCGGCCATGGCGCGCTGGTGCACGAAACGGGCGACGTCGTGGAGGGTCTCACAACTGGCGGGCCGGAACTGGGGTGAGTCGGGGTCGGTGAGGGTGAGCGGCGCCACCCGGGCCAGCAGCCGCGCCAGGCCCTCCCCAACCGGGTCCCGTCGGGCTGCGATAGGTGCGTTGGCGGGCGCCCGCAGCTCGGGGACCTCGCCCTCGTACACCAGCCCGTAGCGGGCATCCACGGTGACCTGGGAGCCCTCCTCCAGCCCGGGCAGGTTGGGATCGACCCCCACCAGGCAGGGAAGGTGGAACTCCCGGGCCACGGTGGCCATGTGCCCGGTGGGGCTGCCCACGGTGGCCAGGATCGCGCGCACCCGGCCCACCATCCCGGCCAGCCGGGGCGTGGTGTTAGGCACCAGCAGCACCGCGTCGTCCGGAAGCTGAACCTCATCGGCCGACCAGGAATCGCTGAGGCGCAGAATCCGGCCGCAGGCCACGCCTGGGCTCGCCCGGACCGCGTCGCGCACCAGCACCCGGTAGCCTTCCACCGCGGGCGGGTTCCCGGCCGCGTCGTCCGGGGCCTGGAAGGCGGCCAGCGGACGGGTCTGCACAACGAACAAGTGGCCGGCGTGGTCGAGTGCCCACTCCACGTCCTGGGGAACCCGGAAAGCCCGCTCCAGGCCCCGGGCCAATTGG
>DATECU010000247.1:0-15937 GCA_035286745.1 Vicinamibacteria bacterium
GTCCTCGTTGTCGTGCTGCTCTCGGTGGCCGGCTACCTCTACACGCCGTTCGACAATCGTTGGGCGGGCTTCGGCCTAGGGGCCGCCGCCGCCGGGGCGATCATCGTTCTCGAGCTCAAGGTCCGGGCTGTCTCCGGACCCAACATGGTGGGGGCGCTGGTGGGCGGGGTCACCGGCCTCTTCGGTGCGCGTTTGGTGTGGGGCGCCATGAGCGGCCTGCACTTCGCGGGTGACCAGTTCGTGCACGCGGCGCTGGTGATCTTTCTGGTCTACATCGGCATGGTGATCGGGGCGCTGAAAGGCGAGTGGTTCGAGCCGGCGCGGATCATCGCCGCCTTTCAGGATTCCTCGCGCCTTCACCAGTACAAGATCCTCGACACCTCGGTCATCATCGACGGCCGCATCGCCGACATCTGCGAGACCGGCTTCGTCGAAGGCACCCTGGTGGTGCCCCAGTTCGTTCTGCGCGAGCTGCAACAGGTGGCGGACTCCTCCGACTCCCTGAAGCGCAATCGGGGCCGCCGCGGTCTCGACATCCTGCAGAAGATCCAGAAGATGGGCGGCGTGCACGTGCAGATCGTGGAGACCGACTTCCCCGAGGTGCGCGAGGTGGACCTGAAGTTGATCGAGCTGGCGCGCCGCATGAACGGCAAGATCGTGACCAACGACTTCAACCTCAACAAGGTCGCCCAGCTCCGCGGGGTCCAGGTGCTCAACATCAACGAGCTGGCCAATTCGCTGAAGCCGGTGGTCTTGCCCGGCGAGGTGATGCGGGTGTTCGTCATCAAGGAAGGCAAGGAAGCCGGACAGGGCGTGGCCTACCTGGACGATGGCACCATGGTGGTGGTGGATCAGGCACGCCGCGCGCTGGGCAAGACCATCGAGGTCTCGGTGACCAGCGTCTTGCAGACCACCGCCGGCAAGATGATCTTCTGCCGCTGGCTGGACGCCGCCCCCGTCGACGATGCACAGCCCCGCAAGGAAGGCCGCGGCGGCGAGCGCCGCAACGGCGGCCGGGAAACCCGGGGCGCGGAGCGTCGCGAGGGCGAGCGGCGGGACGAGCGTTTGGCGCCCCCGGCGGCGGACGGCGCCGGCTCGGGGTCCCCTCCTCCGGTTGGTGACGGGGCCACGGACCGGCCCCTGGCCAAGGCCGAGTAGCCGTTGAAGTGGGGCCGGGTCTCCGTCCTGCTTCCCCTGAGCCTCCTGGCCACCGCCCTGTTCGGCGTACCTGCGGTCGTGAGCGGGATGTTCGATCGCTCCGGCCAGTGGCCGCGGAGGATCGCCGGGGCCTGGGGGCGGGCCCTGCTGGGGCTCTACGGGGTGCGGGTGGTGGTGACCGGGGGGGAGAACCTGCCCAGGGGCCCCGCCGTCTACGCGGCCAACCACAGCAGCGCCCTCGACATCTTCATCGTCTTCGGTCACCTGCCCACGGACTTCCGGATCGTCCACAAGCGTTCGCTGTACTTCGCGCCTATCGTCGGGCAGTTCCTCTTCCTGGGAGGACACATCGGCGTCGACCGCTCGAATGCGTTCCGGGCCAGGAAGAGCCTGGAGCAGGCGGCCGATCGCATCCGGGGCGGGGTGAGCGTGGCGGTCTTTCCGGAGGGCACCCGCAGCCGCCACGGGAACCTGGAGCCCTTCAAGCGGGGGAGCTTCGTGCTGGCCATCCGGGCCGGGGTGCCAGTGGTGCCGGTGTCGCTGGCCGGCGTCAGACGAGTGGTGCCGCAAGGGCTGTGCTCGGTGTCGCCGGGAACCGTCACCCTCACCATCCATCCTCCGGTGCCGACCGCCGGCCGCAGCCCTGAAGAAGCGACCCTCCTGGCGAGCGAGATCCGCGCCACCGTGGCCAGCGCGACGGCTGGCTGCACCGCCTAACCTCGATGAAGGAGAGCCCGTGACTGTCCTGCGCCTTCCCCTCGGCCTCGCTCTCGCGTTCTTGGTGCCCGGGTGGGCTGTCGGCCGGGAGCCCGCCAAGGGCCCGGCGGGGACGTCCTTGAAGCGCCAGATCGATGCCATCGCCGACCGACCCGCGTTCGCCGCCGCCTTCTGGGGCATCGAGGTGCGGAGCTTGCGCTCGGGCAAGCTGCTCTATGCGCGGAACGCGGAGAAGAGCCTGAAGCCGGCGTCGACCCTGAAGCTGGTGACCACCGCGGCCGCCCTCGATGCCTTCGGTCCCCAGGAACAGATCACCACCACCCTGGAGACGGCGGGCCGCCTGGACGCGCTGGGTCGCGTCCTGGGCGACCTCTACCTGGTGGGGCGGGGCGATCCCAACCTCTCGGGACGCTTCAGCGAGGGTCGCATCATCGCCGCCTTCGAGAAGCTGGCCCAGGGTCTGGAGGCGGCCGGCGTCAAACGCATAGAGGGTCGGTTGATCGGCCATGAGGGCCTGTTCCAGGGCGAGCGGCGGGGCGAAGACTGGGCCTGGGAGGACCTCGTCTGGTGGTATGGGGCGGAGGTCTCGGCCCTCTCCTTCAACGACAACTCGGTGGATCTCAAGGTGACGGCCGGAGAGCGGGTCGGAGACCCGGTGCTGGTGGAGCGCAATCCCGTTTCCGCCTACTACTCGGTGGTCTCCAGCGCCAGCAGCGGACCGGCCGGGTCCGAGGACACGCTGACCCTCACCAAGGCGCCGGGCTCCAACGTCATCCGTTTGGCGGGGAGCTATCCTCTGGGCAAGCCGGCCTGGGAGAACTCGGTGGCGGTGGAGGATCCGGCCCGCTATGCGACGACGGTCTTGGCGGAGCTTCTGGAGGCCAGGGGGATCCGGGTGACGGGTGGCCTGGCGACCTCGTCCGAGCCGCTGCCTCCCGGTCTCAGGGCCCTGGCCGCCCACGCCGGTCCTCCCATGGCCGAGATGATCAAGGCGGTGAACAAGCCCAGCCAGAACCTCCACGCGGAGATGCTGCTGCGTCTGCTGGGCGCGCGGGTCAAGGGCGCGGGGACGCCGGCGGCGGGCCTGCAAGCGGTCGGCGACTTCTTGGGGCGCCTGGGGGTGAAGGCGGATGCGTGGGCGCTCCAGGACGGCTCCGGTCTCTCCCGCTCGGACCTTCTGTCGCCGCACGAGATGGTGAACTTGCTGGTCGCCATGGACCGCCACCCCCATGGCAAGGTGTTCCGTGAGTCGTTGCCGATTGCCGGCGTCGACGGCACGCTCAAGAACCGCATGAAGGGGACGCCCGCGGCCGGGCGCGTCCAGGCCAAGACCGGATCGATCCGACATGTGAATGCGCTCGCGGGCTACGTGACCCCTCGATCCGGGGAGCCGCTGGTCTTCTCCATGGTGGTGAACCACCACACCTCCGGAGGCCGCGAGGCGCTGGCGGCGATCGATGCCGTCTGCTACGTGCTGGCGGGAAAGTGAGGCAAGGGTGAGTCTGGACTTGACCGTGCATGCCGACCTGGAGGGGCGAGTCCGCCTTGGCATCTTGGTGCTGGACGGGGTCGTGGTGCGCGAGCAGGACGAAGCCCTGCGAGCGGAGATCGAAGCCACCGGGCGCGAGCTGCGCGGGCGCTTCGGCGGGGCCTCCAGTGGCGAAGTCCCGGAGACGGCGGAAGCCCGCATCCTCTACAAGGCGCTGGGCATCGACCCCACCAAGACCCGCCCCTCGAACGAGGCCTTGCTGCGCCGCGTGCTCAAGGGGGAGGCGCTTTTCCGGGTGAATGCCCTGGTGGACGCCCTGAACCTGGCCTCGTTGCGCGTGCAGCTCCCGTTTGGCCTCTACGATCTGGGGCGCGTGGAGCCGCCGATCGTCTTGCGCAAGGGAGGCACGGGCGAGAGCTACGAGGGCATCCGCAAGGGCGTGGTCAACGTGGAAGCCAGGCCGGTGATGGTGGACGCCAGGGGCCCGTTCGGCAACCCCACCTCCGATTCGGCTCGAACCATGATCACGCTCGACACCCGGTCCGCTCTGGTCATCGCCTACGCCCCGGCCGCCACCACCCCGGCCCGGCTCAACCTGGTCCTCGACGTCACCGAGTCGTTGCTGACCGGCCACTGCGGCGGCACCTGCACCGAACGCCGTCTGCTGTGACCCCCTTGGAACGAAACCACAGAGACGCAGACGTGTCCTTTGTGCCTTTGTGGTGAATCCGTTTGGCTGACACAACGTCGCTAACCGCCGAAGAGCGCATTCTGGACGGGCTCTCGCCGGCCCAGCGAGACGCGGTGCTCCACGGGGAGGGTCCGCTGCTGATCATCGCGGGGGCGGGCACCGGGAAGACCACGGTGCTGACGCGGCGCATCGCGCACCTGATCGCGAGCAAGCGGGCCAAGCCGGAGGAGATCCTGGCCCTCACCTTCACCGAGAAGGCGGCGGCCGAGATGGCGGAGCGGGTGGACCAGCTCATCCCCTACGGCTACGCCGAGACCTGGATCTCCACCTTCCACGCCTTCGGCGACCGCATCCTCCGCGAGGCGGCCCTGGAAGCGGGCCTCAATCCCGAGTTCCGGGTCCTGAGTCGCCCGGAGCAGATCATCTTCCTGCGCGAGCGCTTGTGGCGATTGCCGCTGCGTCGTTTTCGCCCGCTAGGCGATCCCACCCGCCACCTGGGCGCCTTGCTCGACCTGCTGAGCCGCGCCAAGGACGAGGACGTCTCGCCGGCGGCGTACGCCGCCTGGGCTGCGGCTCAGGCCGCCATGCTGACGACCGAGGGGGACGGTCCGGCGATGGATCCCATCCCAGACTCCGATGCGGTCCTAGCGCGGGCCGACGAGGCGGAGCGCCATCAGGAGATCGGCGCCTTCTACGCCGCCTACCAGACCCTGCTGGCCGAAGCCGGGGCGGTCGACTTCGGCGACCAGATCTTCCGTTCGCTGGAACAACTCCGCAGCCGTCCCGCGCTCGTGAGCCGGCTGCGCGACCGCTATCGGTATGTGCTGGTCGACGAGTTCCAGGACACCAACCACGCCCAGCTCGAGATGCTCCGCTTGCTGGCCGGGGAGGGGTCCCGGAACATCACCGTGGTGGGAGACGACGATCAGGCCATCTACCGCTGGCGGGGGGCGGCCTCCGCCAACCTGCTGAGCTTCCGCCGGCTCTACCTTGACGCCCGGCAGGTGGTGCTGGCCGACAACTATCGTTCGACGCAGGTGATTCTGGACGCCGCCTCCCGGCTGATCGCCTACAACAACCCCTTCCGGCTGGAGGTGATCGCCGGCATCGACAAGCGGCTGCGCTCGCCGCGGAAGGAAGGGCCGGCGGTGCGCCACCTCCACTTCGACACCCTCTCGGCCGAAGCCGACGGGGTGGCGGAGCTGATCGAGGATCGCCTGGGACGCGGCTATCGCCCACGCGAGGTGGCGATTCTGGTGCGCAGCAACGACGACGCCGATCCCTTCCTGCGCGCCTTGAACGTCAAGGGCATTCCCCATCACTGGAGCGGGAGCCGGGGCCTCTACGCGCGCGAGGAGGTGCGGCTGCTGGTGGCCTTCCTGCGCCTGCTGGCCAACCCCGAAGACTCGGTGTCTTGTTTCTACCTCGCCGCCTCCGAGCTGTACGCCTTGCCGGAGAGCGAGCTCTTGCGGCTCAATCGGTATGCGACCAAGAAGAACCGGCCGCTCCTGGAGGTGCTGCGCGGGTTGGCCGAGAACCAGGATCTGAGCGGGGTGGGAGGCAAGGCCCGGGAGGCCGCCAGCCGCCTGCTGGCCGATCTGGAACGCGCCGCCCAGGACGTGCCCCGCCTGCGCAGCGGCGAGGTGCTCTACCGCTTCCTGCAGGCATCCGGCTTCTTGGGCCGGCTGTCCGCCCGGGCGAGTGCCGAGAACGAGGCCAAGGTCAAGAACGTCGCCAAGTTCTTCGATGCCGTCAAGGCCTACGGGGACGTGGCCGAGCACGACCGGGTGCCGTCCTTCGTCGAGCATCTGGACCTGCTGCGCGAGGCCGGCGACGACCCGGCGGTCGCCGAAGCCGATCGCGACGACGAAGCGGTGCAGGTGCTCACCGTGCACAAGGCCAAGGGCCTGGAGTTCCCGCTGGTGGTGATGGCGTCCTGCGTGGAGCAGAAGTTCCCGGTGAAGAGGCGGGGAGATCCGCTGGAGCTGCCGTCGGAGCTGATCAAGGAGCCGTTCGCGTCCGGCGATCCGCACTTGCAAGAGGAGCGACGGCTCTTCTACGTGGGCATGACTCGGGCCAAGGAGGAGCTGATCCTGACCTCGGCTTCGGACTACGGGACCGCGCGGCTCCGCAAGGTCTCTCGCTTCGCGGTGGAAGCGCTGGACCTGCCTTCGCCGTCGCCGGCTCCGCGCAAGAGCCGAGCGCTAGAGGCGCTGGCCCGGCATCAGCCGGAGCCCCTGCCGCCGCCCCGATCGGAGCCGCCGCTGGCCGAGGACGAGGTGCTGCATCTCTCGTTCCGCCAGCTCGACGACTACGCGACCTGTCCGCTCAAGTACAAGTACGTTCACAAGCTGCGGGTGCCGCTCTTGGTCCACCATCGCATCGTCTACGGCAGCGCCATTCATCAGGCGGCGCAGGAGCACTTCCGGGCCCGGCTCGCCGGCCGGCCCTTCAGCGAAGACGACCTGGTCGCCGCCTTTCGTGCGGCCTGGATCTCCGAGGGCTTCCTCTCCCGCGAGCACGAGGAGGAGCGGCTCAAAGCCGGGGAGGTGGTGCTGCGCCGCTTCCATCGCGAGGAGGCCCTGGACCCGCTGCAGCCAACCGGAGTCGAGCAGGACTTCGCGTTCTACGTGGATCGCAGCCGGGTCCAGGGTCGCTACGACCTGGTGGTGGAGCGCGAGGGCCGGGTGCAGATCCTCGACTTCAAGACCGGGGCGGTGGACGATCCCAAGGCCGCCAAGAAGCGGGCCCAGGAGAGCCTGCAGCTCGACGTCTACGCCCTGGCTCACCTGAAGATCGAGGGCCGGCTCCCGGACTGGGTGGAGCTGCGCTTCTTGGAGTCCGGCCAGCGCGGCGGCAAGCGGCCGACGCTCGACGAGGCCGCCGCCACCGAGGCCACGATCCGCGAGGCCGCCGCCCTCATCCGCCGCCAGGCGTTCGACGCCAAGCCGTCCTACCTGGCCTGCACCCAGTGCGCCTTCCGCGACATCTGCCCCCACACCGCCTGGAGCGCGGAATAGGCCCGGCCCCGCGCCGGTGTAAACTCCCGGCCTATGCGCGTTGGCTTTGCGGGACTCGGACTCATGGGCAGCCGGATGGCCCGGCAGCTTCTCACCAAGGGCTTTCCCCTCACCGTGTGGAACCGCTCCCCGGAGCGCTGCCAAGGGCTGGGGGCGGCGGGTGCGCGGGTGGCCGCGACACCGCGGGAGCTGGCTGAGGCCTCGGACGTGGTCGTCTGTTGTGTGTCCGACCCAGCTGCCGTGGAGCGGGTGGTCTTCGCCCCCGACGGCGTCCTGGGCGCGGCACGACCGGGCTTCCGCTATCTCGAAACCTCGACCGTCTCGCCCGACCTGGCCCGCCGGGTGACCGAGGCCTTTCGGGCCAAGGGTGCCGACGCCCTCGAAGCTCCGGTCACCGGGTCCAAGCTGGGGGCCCAGAAGGGCACCTTGCTGTTCATGACCGCGGGGCGGCGTGAGGTCCACGACGAGCTGCTGCCGGTGATGATGGCCATGGGCGCCAAGGCCATCTACTGCGGGGAGGCCGGGCAAGCGCAGACCGTGAAGCTGATCGGCAACGCCCTGATCTCGTTCATGCTGGAAGGGCTCTCTGAGGGCATCGTGCTGGGCCGCAAGGCCGGGCTTCCCCTGGAGACCATCCTGGAAGTGATCATGGCCTCGGGCTACCAGTCCCCGTACTACATGTTCAAGGGCACCGCCATCGCCAGCCGCGACTTCGACCAACACTTCTCCATCGACCTCCTGGTCAAGGACCAGACGCTGATGCTGGCGGAGGCGGCGACACAGGGGGCCCCCATGCCAGGCCTCACCGCCATCCGCGAGGTGTTCCGAGACGCGCAGGCCCGCGGTCTGGGCCAGGAGGACATTGCGGCGGTGGTGAAGGTGCTGGAGGCCGGCGCCGCTCTCGAATAACGCGAGCCGAGCGGACCTTCTGCGCCCCCAGGTCGTGGCAGACTGCCGGTCATGGACCTGGGTTCCTTTGCCATGGGCGCCGGGCTGGTCGCCCTGGCGGGTATGACGCTCTTGCTGTTGCTGCGCCGGGGCACGGCTGCGGCTCCTTCCCATGAGGCTCTGGATCGGATCCAGGCCGAGCTGGCTCGGCTCGCCGGCCGGCAGGAGGAGCTGAGGATGGAGGTTCAGCGGGGGCGTGAGGCCTCGCTCCTCAAGTTGGCGGAGACCACCACGGGGATCCGGGGGGAGTTGGGACAGGCCCAGAAGACGCTGGCCGAGGTCAAGGCGCTGGAGCAGGGCCGGGCCCAGCAGGCCGACCTGGCCGCGCTGAGCCTGCGCCGGCTGGAGGCGGTGCTGGCCGGCTCGGCCAGCCGCGGTGTGGCCGGCGAGAACCTGCTGGCCCGAGCGCTCCTTCAACTGCCGCCCGACCTGATCGAGATCAACGCAGCGTTTGGCGGCAAGGTGGTCGAGTTCGCCCTGCGGCTTCCCGGCGGCCGACTGCTGCCCATCGACAGCAAGTGGACCAGCCTGGCCCTGATCGAGCGCTGGGAGCACGCCCCGCCTGGAGACCGCAAGCGGCTGGCCGAGGAAATCGGCCGGGACCTGAAGGCGAAGACGCGGGAGATGGCGAAGTACCTGGACCCCGATCGCACCCTGGCCCTGGGCCTGCTGGCCGTACCTGACGCGGTGCACGAAGCGGCTCCCGAAGCGCTGATCGAGGGCTTTCGTCTGGGGGTTCTGGTCGTCCCTTATTCCCTGGCGCTGCCCTACGTCCTGGGCATCTACCGTTTGGCGGTTCGCTTCGGCGCCGGGGCCGCCGCCTCCGACCTTCCCGCCCGACTCCGTGACCTGGAGGAGGCGTTGCGGCGGGCCGAGGAGGAGGTGGAATCGCGGCTCTCGAGAGCCCTGGTTCAGCTCGGCAACGGACGGGACGCCTTGCGGGAGCAGCTCAGCCTCGCCCGGCGCAGCCTCGACCGTCTGGACGAGACGGTCGAGGAGGGGTCGCCAGAACCGGCAGGTTATGCGACGAGGGGGTCTAGGGCACCTCCGCTGCCACCGCCTTCAACCGAGGGAGGTAGACCATGACGCGATGGTGGGCGATGGTGTCCGATCAGGCCACCGGCGGTGCCGGTCAGGCCGGCGAGGACGACGGTGCCCCGCCCCAGGCAAGGTCGCGTCAGAGTGCAGAGCTCATCCCGACGAGCGGTGGGAAGAGGCGCAGCCGCCCAGCTTGCGAGTCGGCGTCGTGGCCACACCGTTCGGTGCCGCGGCGTCCCTGGCCATCGGCTTCTGACGGCGGTCCGTCGGGGGCCCCGAGCAGGCATCGGCGGCTGGCGGGTCTCTTCTGGCACCAAGATGCGGGGTACCGTCATCTTCGCCGGGCTTACAGGCTCAGCCCGGGGGCCCCAGGGTTCCCCGTGACTACTTCTGCGCGAAGGGCAAGGAGGGTTGGGAGGTTGGGAGCCGAGCACTTGACTCCCTTGTTCCTCGAAGTAGGCTGTTTCACGTAGTGAGGAACGCAATCAAATCCGGAACACTCCGGGATGTCATGAGGCTCCTGGCCGCGCGTTTGCCACCCTCCTGGCGCCTGGCCCCAGTGCCGGGAGGATCCCCGGGCGCGACGTTGCGGACGCCCGACGGTACCAAGGCCTCGCTGAAGGTGGTCGAGCGCAAGCACCTTGACCCCAGGGACGTCACGGCGGTACTCGCGCCACACCTGGGTCCGCGGGCCGCCACCCTGGTCACGGCGCCGTTCCTGAGCCCGCGCACGCGGCAGCTCCTCGCGGAGACGGGCGCCAGCTATGCCGACGCCACCGGCAACCTCCGGCTCGTTCTCGAGCGCCCCGCCGTCTTCATCGAGGCCGCAGGGGCGCAGAGGAACCCGCAGCGCGTGCCGCGCTCGCTCGCCTCGCTGAAGGGGCCGGCGGCGGCCCGTGTGGTGCGCGCGCTCTGCGACGTCAAGCCGCCCTACGGTGTTCGCCGGCTGGCGCAGATCGCCGCCGCGTCGCCGGCGACGGTGTCGCGAACCGTGGCCTTTCTCGATCAGGAGGCCCTGGTCAAGCGTGGCGCGCGCGACGAAGTTGTCGCCGTTGAGTGGCCCGCGTTGATTAGGCGATGGGTCCAGGACTACCAGTTCCTCTCCTCCAACGCCGTCATGACATTCCTCGATCCGCGCGGGATCCCGCACCTGGTTTCGAAACTCCGTGGCTTCGGACAGCGCCATGCGGTCACCGGATCCCTGGCCGCGGCCCTGAGGGCGCCCGCCGCTGCCGCCCGCGTCGCCGCGGTCTTCGTGGACGACCCGGCGACTGCGACTGATTCCCTGGACCTCCGGCCGGTGGAATCCGGCGCCAATGTGATGCTGGTGCGTCCCCTCGACGCCGTCGTCTTCAAGAGGACGTGGATCGAGGACGGCGTCACCTTCGCGGCCTGCTCGCAGGTGGCGGCAGACCTCATGACCAGTCCGGGGCGCGCGCCCTCGGAAGGCGAGGAGCTCGTGGCGTGGATGAGCAAGAACGAGGATGCCTGGCGCACCTGATCCGCTCTACGTCAAGGCGAGGGAAGCCCTCCTCGACGCGCTCGAGGCCCTGGCACCCCACCGCTCATCCCTCGTTCTCGTGGGCGCCCAGGCGATATACCTCCACACCGGCGAGGCGGATGTCGCCGTCGCGCCCTACACGACCGACGCCGATCTCGTGATCGACCCAAGAGCCTCGCGGGGCGACCGCTGGTGGGCGCGAGCCTCGAGACCGAGGGCTTCGTGCTCGGTGATCAGCCGGGGCAGTGGCTCAAGGAAGGCGTCCGCGTCGACTTGATGGTGCCGGACGCTGTCGCCGGCCCGGGCCGGCGGGGAGTCCGGCTCGGTCCCCACGGCAAGCGCGCCGCCCGCAGGGCACGCGGTCTCGAAGGTGCCCTGGTGGACGCGGCGGTTCGTGCGGTGGCGTCGCTCGGCGGTGGGCCGCGACGGCTGGCCGAGGTCTTGGTAGCAGGTCCGGCAAGCCTCCTGGTGAGCAAACTCCACAAGCTCGCGGAGCGACGGGACGAACCGGGCCGGCTCAAGGACAAGGGATGCCCTCGACGTGCTTCGCGTTCTCAGGGCGGTTCCAACGGCTGACCTCGCGTACCCACTGCGGCGACTGCGGGAGGACTCGTGCGCGGGAACAGTCACCGGCGAGGCGATCGAGCACCTCCGGACGCTCTTCGGAGCGCCGAATGCGCTCGGCTCCGGCTTCGCCGCGCGGGCGTTTGAGGAAATCGAATCGGACGACACGGTTCGGGCTTCTTGCGCCGCGCTCGCCCAGGACCTCCTCACCCGGCTGACGCGCGCGTAGGCGCACCGGTGAGTCCCGAAGCCACTGAGGCCGGCGGTCGGAGCAGCGGAGCTGCGCTCCTGGTTTGACTGCCAACCGTCAAGCCGCTAGTCTGAACCCGCGCCTCCGTCAGGGGGGTGCCTCCTCTCATGGACACTCTCGCCATCCTGGTAGCCGCCGGCCGCGGCCTGCGCATGGGGGCCACTCGGCCCAAGGCCTTCGTGTGCCTGGCCGGTGAGCCGCTGCTGCTTCGCTCGGCCCGCATCCTGGCGGCCGCCCCCAACGTCGACGCGGTGGTGGCGGTGGTGCCCGAGGATGAGGTCGAGGCGGCGCGCGAGCTGCTGAGAGGGGTCGCCAAGGTGCACGCCGTGGTGCCGGGTGGTGCGCGAAGGCAGGACTCGGTGCTGGAGGGCCTGAAGCGGGCCCCCGACGGTTTCGAAGGTACGGTGCTGGTCCACGATGCGGCGCGCCCACTGCTGGAGGTGGCGCTGGTGGAGGCGGTGATCGCTGCCGCCCGGGAGAGCGGGGCGGCGCTGCCGGTGCTGGGCCTGGTCGACACCGTCAAACGAGTGGCAGACGGCCGGGTGCTGGCCACCCTCGACCGCTCGGAGCTGGCGGCGGCGCAGACCCCGCAGGGTTTTCGTTATGCGCTTCTGGTGCGGGCTTACGAGGATGCCTTTCGTGAGCGCCTCACCCTGACCGACGAGGCGGCTGCCGTTGAGCGTCTGGGAGAGCCGGTGGCGGCGCTGCCCGGCTCGCCCCGGAACCGCAAGCTCACCACCCCCGAGGACCTGGCCTGGGCGGAAGGCGTGCTGCGCGCGGAAGGGACCGGGTGATGGGCTTCCGGATCGGCCATGGCTTCGATGCCCATCGACTGGGCGAAGGTCGACCGCTGATGCTGGGGGGGGTGTCGATTCCCTTCGAGCGAGGCCTGCTGGGCCATTCCGACGGCGATTGCGCCATCCATGCGTTGTGCGATGCCCTGTTGGGGGCGGCGGCCCTGGGGGACATGGGCCGCCACTTTCCGAGCAGCGAACCCCGCTGGAAAGGCGCGCCGGGCCGTGTGTTCCTGGAACAGGTCCGCCGGCTGATCACGGAGGCAGGCTGGGCGGTCGAGAACCTGGATGTGACGGTGGTGGCCGAGGCACCGCTGCTGTCGCCTCACTGCGAAGCGATGCGGAAGGCGGTGGCCGACGGCTTGGGGCTCGAGCTGCACCGGGTTTCGGTCAAAGCGAAGAGCAGCGATGGGCTGGGCGCCATGGGCCGCGGCGAAGGCGTCGCTGCTTTCGCGGTGGCCTTGCTCGCGTCTAACGAATAATGTCACCACAAGGGCACGCATGAATCTGATCTGTGGCATCAACCCGGTGATCGAGGCCCTGGGCGCGGGCAGCCGTCACTTCGAGCGGCTGCTGGTGGCCAAGGGCGTGCGCAACCGCCGGGTGAGCGAGGCCATGCGCCGGGCCAGCGGCCTCGGTGTCCCCTTGCGCTTCGAGGCCCGGGAGACGCTGGACCGCATGGCCGGCGGGGTTCCTCACCAGGGGCTGATCGCGGTGGTTTCCGCCAAAGAGACCCAGAGCCTGGAGTCCATCCTGGCCACCGCCCGGACCCCTGGTCTTTGTCTGGTCCTGGATGGGGTCGAGGACCCGCGCAACCTGGGAGCCATCCTGCGCACCGCCGAGGCGGCCGGCGTGGACGGCGTCCTGCTGCCGGAGCGGCACAGCGCCGGCCTCACCGAGACAGTGGCCAAGGCCTCGGCGGGAGGCCTGGAACACGTGCGGCTGGCCCGCGTCGGCAACCTGGTGCAGACCCTGGCGGCGCTCAAGAGCCGCGGCTTCTGGGTGGTGGGCTTCGACGCCGGCGGCAGCCAGCGCTGGGATCGCGTCGACTACCGGGGACCGGTGGCGCTGGTGCTGGGCGGCGAAGGCCGAGGTATCCGCCGTTTGGTGCGCGAGCACTGCGATCATCTGGCCTCGCTGCCTCTCTTTGGGCACGTCAACTCTCTGAACGTCTCGGTGGCGGCGGGCATCGCCCTCTACGAGGTGATCCGGCAGCGTGGACTCGAACCGAGCCACGTGCGACCGATCCCGGCGAAGGGGCTGCACGGCGAGCGCCAGGTGGTGGGACCGTCGCCCGACGACAGCGAGGACGACCCGGGAGCTCATCACCACCATGAGCCCGCTGCGCCGGACCACGACTCGGACCTCGAAGCGCGACCCTTGGTTCTGATGGACGACGGGGACGAGCCCGACTGGTCGGCGCCAAGCATTCGCGTGGTCAGGGAGCGGGCTCGCGGAGCCGGGCCTTCCCGCCTGGGGGGACGTCAGCCGAAGGACCGGAGGCGACCGCCGGTCGAGGCGGGGCCCGCGGCTCAGACCCCGGCCGGCGAGCCGCCTCAGACCGGGGCTGCGCCCGGCGAGGGTGGGCCTCGCCGGCGCCGCCGCCGAGGCCGGAAGCGACCAGGGCAGGCAGCGGTTGCCGCTCCCGGTGAGGGGGCGAGGCACGACGACGCGCCGGGAACCGGCCCGCCGCCCGCGACACCCACCGAGGCCGCGCCGGGCGCGGCGGGGGCGGTTCCGCCGAATGACCAGGGCCCTCGGCGCCGCCGGCGCCGCCGCAGGAAGCGCTGATCGGGCATGGGAACCTCGTCTTTTTCCGGTTTTTCCGGCACTCCGCTTGCAAGACCCGGACGCGTTGGCTAGAATCGGGGTTTGTCGCTGGCGTAGCTCAGCGGTAGAGCGGCTGATTTGTAATCAGCGGGTCGGGGGTTCAATTCCCTCCGCCAGCTCCAACCGCCGGGGTCGGCCAGGAGTTCCGGCGGAGCGGATCCTCAGGGGGGCTCTGGGACGACGGCGCCGGTGACGTGCGAGGGGGAGGTAGCGAAGCGGTCAAACGCAACAGACTGTAAATCTGTCGCCCCTCGGGCTTCGAAGGTTCGAATCCTTCCCTCCCCACCACCGCAAAGTGGCGGAACAACGGGCTGTGAGTAAGGCGGGGGACCTGTGAAGCGTCCCAGGAGAGCAACGGGCTGCTAGCGAAGCGGATGTCCGCGGAGCGAGCTAGAAGACGACGAGGCGGGTGTAGCTCAGCTGGTAGAGCTCCAGCCTTCCAAGCTGGATGTCGCGGGTTCGAATCCCGTCGCCCGCTCCAGACGTGGTCGGGGATGGCGAAGGGCCGAGAGGATCGGAGGCAGTAGAAGTAGGCCCACGTAGCTCAGTCGGCAGAGCGCGTCCTTGGTAAGGACGAGGTCACCAGTTCGAATCTGGTCGTGGGCTCCATCCTCGGCGGCGGCAGGGCGGTCGACGGCGTTTGGCGGGACGTCGCGGGATCTCACCCGAGGCGAAGCGGAAGACCTCGCGGGGATGCGAGGCTCAAAGACATCGAGGAGCCACCATGGCGAAGGAGAAGTTCGACAGGAACAAGCCGCACGTGAACATCGGGACCATCGGTCACGTGGACCATGGGAAGACGTCGCTGACGGCGGCGATCACCAAGGTTCTGGCGGCGACCAACCCGAAGGTGCAGTTCCGTGCCTACGATCAGATCGACAACGCTCCCGAGGAACGGGAGCGTGGGGTGACGATCAACGCCTCGCACGTGGAGTACGAGACGGCGAACCGTCACTACGCGCACGTGGATTGCCCGGGCCATGCGGCCTACATCAAGAACATGATCACCGGGGCGGCGCAGATGGACGGGTCGATCCTGGTGGTTTCGGCGGCGGACGGTCCCATGCCGCAGACACGGGAGCACATTCTGCTGGCGCGTCAGGTGGGGGTTCCCTACATCGTGGTCTTCCTGAACAAGGTGGACATGGTGGACGACCCGGAGCTTCTGGACCTGGTGGAGTTGGAGGTTCGGGAGCTTCTGAAGACGTACAAGTTCCCCGGGGACGAGGTTCCTGTGGTCAGGGGCTCGGCCCTGAAGGCTCTGGAGGGGAGCGGGTCGGACGATTCGGCGAAGTCGATCCTGGAGCTGATGGCGGCGGTGGACAAGTACGTTCCGATGCCGGTGCGCGAGATCGACAAGCCCTTCCTGATGCCGATCGAGGACATCTTCACCATTTCGGGCCGGGGCACGGTGGCGACGGGTCGGGTGGAGCGTGGGAAGGTGAAGGTCGGGGAAGAGATCGAGATCGTGGGTCTGGCGGCCACGCAGAAGAAGGTTGTGACCGGTGTGGAGATGTTCAAGAAGCTCTTGGACGAGGGCCAGGCTGGGGACAACATCGGGGTTCTGCTGCGGGGTACGGAGCGGAAGGACATCGAGCGGGGGATGGTTCTGGCGAAGCCCGGCTCGATCACGCCGCACTTGAAGTTCAAGGGCGAGGTGTACGTGCTGACGAAGGAGGAGGGTGGCCGTCACACGCCGTTCTTCACCGGGTATCGGCCGCAGTTTTACTTCCGGACCACGGACGTGACGGGGGTGGCCCACCTGCCGGAGGGTGTGGAGATGGTGATGCCTGGCGACAACACCAGCGTGACGGTGGAGTTGATCACGCCGATCGCCATGGAGAAGGGGCTTCGCTTTGCCATCCGGGAGGGCGGCCGGACGGTCGGCGCCGGGACGGTGGCGGAGATCATCGAGTAGGTGCGGCAAGAACGGCAGC
>DATECU010000248.1:0-20926 GCA_035286745.1 Vicinamibacteria bacterium
AGAGCCGTGATGTTCGGATCGAGTTGGTCGTAGCCGCTGATGTACAAGCCCTCGTAGTTCCCCTGGGCCTTGGCATAGACGAAGGAGGAGTAGAGCTGCCAGTTGTCCGCCCGGGCGCGTTGCACGGTCAGCTCCATGGCGCGGTAGTAGCGCTTCGGCTTGGCGTACACCTGGCCGAAGTTCCCCTCGCCGGGGTTGCCGATCACGTAGCCGGTGAGCGCCGTGGGGTCGCTGGGGTCGGTGAAGGTACCGAAATCCTCGATCACCCTCTTCAACTCGCGGTCCACGAAGCGAATGCCGGCGCTCCACTGCCCGGCGAACTGGTACTCGCCGCCCACAACGAACTCGTCCTGATACTGCGCCTTGAGGTCCTCATCGAGCGGAGTGACCGCCACCAGGTTGGAGACGCGGACGAAGTTCCAGGTGCCGTTGGTGGCGAGGGGGCTGCCGTTCGGATTGACCCAGCGGCCGTCCGACAGGTTGGACGGGTTGGACCACTGCTTGATCACGTATCGCTCACCGTTGATGGCTCGGATGTTCATGTCGAGGGGGATGGCCTCGAAGAAGCGGCCGTAGAATCCAAAGAGCTTGCTCTTGCCGTTCTTCGCCGGGTCCCATACCAGGCCGACACGAGGCGACCAGTTGTTCTTCAGCTTGAGCTTGTCGGTGGTGCGACACTCCAGGTTCACGATGCACGAGTCGGCCTCGCTCGCATTGGCAATGGCCACGTCGGCGGCGGAGTCAAGCCACTGTTCCTCGTAGCGGATGCCAACGTTGAGCTGCAAGTGGGGCGTGATCTTCCAGGAGTCGTGGGCGAACAGGGCGGCGTTGGTCGTGGTCCCCTTGCCCTGCACGAAGTAGCTGCGGTCCTGGATGTAGTCGCCACCCCGGCTGGCGCTGTAGCCGAAGTATCGGTACCACTGTTCGTGCAAGGCCGCGTCGTAGCGGTTGATCTCGGTATCGATGCCGTAGCGGAGCTCGTGATTGCCCACGAAGTTCGAGAACTTCACCGCGAAGGCGTCCCGGTCGGCCTTGTCCTTTTGGAAGCGCTGGAAGCCGCCGTGCTGGATGCCACCGAGCGTCTCGTCGATCTGCCGCGGGACGGAGCGGCCGATCTCGGTCGCCGGCCCCAACTCGTTCCTCTGGTGGTGCCGGCCGGCCGTGATGTCGAGCAGCCACTTCGGGGTCAGGATCCCGGAGTAGCGCAGGCTTCCGTTGTAGCCGCCGGTCTTTGCCTCACGGAGCGCTGTCCCCTCGTCAGAGGCCGCGTCTCCCAGCCAGCCTGTCTGTTTCTGGGGATCGCCGAAGGCGCTGACCACCAGCGTGTGGTTCTGCGAGACGGTCCAAGACAGCTTGGCGGAGTAGATGTCGGTATCGGTGTCGTATTCGTGTCCGGTACCGGTGACCAGGCCGCCTTGAGCGACGGAGCCGCCCACGTAGGTCGTCTTGCGGGTCGGGTCGATGGCCGCGAAGAACCACAGCTTGTCCTTGATGATGGGCCCACCGAGCGAGGCCCCGAAGTCCAGGTTGTCGTCGCCGTTGAACTGGTAGGCGATTTCCTTGTTCTGGCGACGGATGACGCCCTCGGGGGACCAATCGTGGTTCCGGTAGTAGGTGAATACGTCGCCGTGGAAGGTGTTGCCGCCTGACTTGGTGACCACGTTGAACACGCCGCCGGTAGACCGGCCGAATTCGGCCGAGTACCCGCCGGTCATGACCTGGACCTCTTGGACGAAGTTCATGGTCAGGTTCACACCCGAGGTGCCGAACCGCGGATCGGTGGCCGACAGGCCATCGATAATGTAGTTGTTCTCGGGAGCGGACGCGGCCCCCACGTTGGGGCTGCTGCTGAAGCGCGCGTCGTGGTCGCCCATCTCGAGGGTGACCCCTGGAGCGATTGTGGTGAGCTGCTGGAAGCTCCTGGCCGTTGGCAGCGACTGGAACTGGTCGGCGGTGATGTTTACGCCGGTCGTTGTCTTGCTGACGTCCACCAAGGGCGCTTCGGCGGTGACGGTGACCGCTTCGGCAATGGTGGGCTTGATGGAGAAGTTCACGGTCCCCTCTTGTCCGAGGTAGACGTGAATCCCCTGTTTGGTGGTCGGCTGAAAGCCGCCCAGGGTGGCCTTGACGCGGTAGTTGCCGCCGGGTGGCAGATTGCGGACTCGGTAGGAGCCGCCGCTGTCGGTAACCGCGGTTCGCACGCCCTGCAAGTTGGGCCCTGACACTTCGATGGTCACGCCCGGCAACACGGCACCAGTCTCGTCGGAGACGGTGCCGGCGAGGCTCCCGATGGTCTGTGCGTGCGCCGAAGCCCCCCACAGGGCAGCCAAGACGACGGCGGCCGCGGCGAGCAGATGTCTCTTCATTTCGCCTCCATGCTTGGTTGAGTCAACAGTGAACCAAACTGTCACGGGAAGATATGTCAAGAATTGCAAACCGCATGCCAAACCAAGGCTGCCTTCTCGCTCTGATTCCATTGGAGTTGTTGGACGGGACACGACAGCAATCGGCGCGAGATCCAATGCCGTGGATGTCGATTCAATTCCCCGGATGTGCGTGGGGCCAAGGTCGGCCTCTTTGTGTCCTCGGTGTCTTTGTGGTGAGATCCGTCCGTGGCCGACGACGAACGTCTGATGCGGCGGGCCCTGGAGCTGGCGGTGCGTGGGTTGGGGGCCACCAACCCCAACCCCATGGTGGGATGTGTGCTCGTCAAGGGTCGTCGCATCGTGGGCGAGGGCTGGCACCGCCGCGCCGGCGGTCCTCACGCCGAGGTGTTCGCGCTCCGGCAGGCGGGCGCTCGCGCCCGAGGAGCCACCGCCTACGTCACCCTGGAACCCTGCTCGCACCACGGTCGCACGCCCCCCTGCGCGCCCCGGTTGGGGGAGGCCGGCGTCAAACGCGTTGTGGTGGCGATTCGGGATCCCAACCCGGCGGTGAGCGGTCGCGGGCTGCGCTTGCTGCGACGGGCCGGGCTTGCGGTGGAGGTCGGCGTGGAGGCGGAAGAGGCACGACGCCTGAACCTACGCTTCCTGACCGCCGCTCGCCGCGAGCGGCCCTACGTGTTGCTCAAGGTCGCCACCACCCTCGACGGGCGCATCGCGGTCGCCTCGGGCGACTCCAAGTGGATCACCAGCCCGGTCCAGCGGCGGGCCGCGCGGCGGCTACGCGGTTTGCACGATGCGGTTGCGGTGGGCATCGGGACCGTGCTCGCCGACGACCCGCTGCTCCTCCCTGAGCCGCGACCGCGCCGGCCCTTCTCGAGGATCGTTTTCGACTCCCAGCTGCGGCTGCCGATCGGCTCCCGGTTGGTGCGTTCGTTGGGCCAGTCGCCGGTGTGGGCGGTGACCGGCCATGCGCCGGCTGCCCGACGGAGGGCCCTGGAGGCGGCGGGCGTCACCGTGATCGAGGTCCCGACCAAGAAGGGGCGGGTCTCGCTCCTCCGAGCCCTGGCCGAGCTGCGCCGTCGCGGCATCTGGAGCCTGATGGTGGAGGGTGGATCCGAGGTTCTGGGGGGCTTCCTGGCGGAACCGGCCTTCGATCACCTGGCGCTCTTTCGGGCCCCCCTGCTCCTGGGAGGGCGTGGCAGCCTGGCGGCGTTTGGCGGTCCCAACCCAGAGCGACTGGCCGAGGCCCTGCGTCTCACGCCAGTGCCGCTCGCCAAGGCGCCGCCCGGTCTACCCGCCGGCGACTTGTGTGAGCTGTGGGCGCCGGCAGGCCCGTCGCCGCGCTGAACCCTCGCCTAACTCGCTTCCTCGTGGGGTGAGCAGCGCACCGTCGTCTTGACGGAGTTGGCGATGAAGCACTCCTGGTGTGCCGCGTGGTGCAGCGACTGGTGCTCGGCCGGAGAGGGCCGCCTGTCGCCGCCGAACGCCACGACCGGCTGCAGGGCGACCTCGGTCATGGCCAGCTTGCCCTCCGCGTCCTTCGCCAGCACGCCGACCGCCTGGTCTCGGTAGCTCTCGACCACGAAGCCCTGCTTGGCGGCGATGTGGAGGAACCAGAGCATGTGGCAGCTTGCCAGGGACGCCACGAACGCCTCCTCCGGATCCACCGCCGCCGCCACCGACATGGGCGCCGGTACCACGTGGGGCGACGCCGAGGCAGGCACATCGACGCCCCCATCGAAGGTCCAGCGGTGCCCTCGGCTGTAGCGGTTGTCGACGAACGCCGCTCCCTGCCGGTGCCAAGCGATCACCGCGGTGTGTTGGCCCACCTTACCTCCTCACTCCCCATTCCGCCGCGCGCTTCGTCCCACCCACCGGGGCCTCACTGTACCCCGGTTCCTTTCGCTCGCGTCCCACGTCTCCACGCTCCCCCGCGCGACGGCCGGCGGCGGTCTCTGCTATCTTGCCCTGGGGAGAGACACCATGTTTACCGGAATCGTGGAGGAGACGGGGACGGTCACCAGAACCGATCGCCGCGGCGATGTGCTGGTGGCGCGCATTGAGGCGGGCAAGATCCTGGAGACCATGCCCCAGGGCGGATCGATCGCCGTGAACGGCTGTTGCCTGACCGCGGTGGAGGTGGGTCGCCGGCACTTTGTCTGCGATCTGACCGAAGAGACACTGGCCCGCACCGCCTTCGAGGAACGCCTCAAGCCGGGGGTCCGGGTGAATCTGGAACGGCCCATGAAGGCCGACGGGCGCTTCGACGGTCACATCGTCCAGGGCCACGTGGACGGGGTGGGTCGGGTCGTGGAGCTGACCCGCTTTGGAGAGTCGGCCGAGATCTGGATCGAGGTTCCGGACGGCTTCGAGCACTACCTCGTCCACAAGGGCTCGGTGGCCGTGGATGGGATCTCGCTCACCGTGGCCTCCCTGGAGGGCCGTGTCTTTTCCGTGGCCCTGATCCCGTATACACTGGAGGTCACCAACCTCGGAGAGGCTCGCTCGGGTGGGCGGGTGAACCTCGAGGCGGACGTGATCGCAAAGTACGTGGAGAGGCTCCTCGCCGCCCGAGGTTGGTCCCCCCGTAGACCGAAGGACAAGACATGGCGTTCGCCACCATACCCGAGGCCATCGAGGACATCCGCGCCGGGAAGATGGTCGTCGTCGTGGACGACGAGGACCGGGAGAACGAGGGCGATCTCACCGTAGCCGCCGAGAAGGTCACCCCGGAGATCGTCAACTTCATGGCCCGCCACGGCCGCGGGCTGATCTGCCTGCCCATGACGGGGGAGCGACTGGACGAGCTGCGGATCCCGCTCATGGTCCAGGACGAGGAGAACTCGGCTCGCTTCGGCACCGCTTTCTGCGTGCCCATCGAGGCCAAGCAGGGCACCACCACCGGCATCTCGGCCGCCGACCGGGCCCGCACCGTTCTGACCGCGATCGATCCCAAGACCCAGCCGGCGGATCTGGCCCGCCCGGGCCACATGTTCCCGCTCCGGGCTCAGCCCGGTGGCGTCCTGCAGCGAGCCGGACAGACCGAGGCGGCGGTGGACCTGGCGCGGCTTTCGGGCCTCTATCCCGCGGGCGTCATCTGTGAGGTGATGGACGAGGACGGGACCATGGCGCGGCTGCCCCGCCTCACCGAGTTCTGCCGCAACCACGAGCTCAAGCTGATCACGGTCAAGGACCTGATCCAGCATCGCATGCGCACCGAACGCCACGTGCGCAAGATCGCCGAGGCCGCGCTGCCCACCAGCTACGGCGACTTCCGCATCCACGCCTTCGAGAGTCTGATCGACGGCCAGCACCACGTGGCTCTGGTGCTGGGCGAGATCCAGCCCGAGGACGAGGTGCTGGTGCGGGTCCACTCCCAGTGCCTGACCGGGGACATCTTCTCCTCCACCCGCTGCGATTGCGGGGGCCAGCTCCACCGGGCGCTGGAGATGATCAGCCACCGGGGCAAGGGGGTCTTGCTCTACCTGCGCCAGGAGGGCCGGGGCATCGGCCTAGTACACAAGATCATGGCCTACCAGCTTCAGGATCAGGGCCAGGACACCGTGGAGGCCAACCTGTCGCTCGGCTTCCTGCCCGACCAGCGTGACTACGGGGTGGGGGCTCAGATCCTCCACGAGCTGGGCCTGCACAAGATCCTCCTGCTCACCAACAACCCGCGGAAGTTCGTGGGCCTCGAGGGCTACGGGCTCGCCATCGTGGAGCGGGTGTCGATCGAGATCCCGGTCTCCGACCACAGCCGGCGCTACTTGAAGACCAAGAAAGAGAAGCTCGGACACCTTCTGCGGAGCGTGTAGAGGTGATCCAGGAGTTCCTGCGAACCGTCCCTCTCTTCCGGGAGCTGGACGACGATGAGCTGGCTCAAGTGCTCATGGTGGGCCTCGCGAAACGCTACCGGGGAGGCGTCGCCATCCTGACCGAAGGCGAAGTGGGAGGGCAGCTCCAGATCATCCGCGACGGACAGGTGAGGATCAGCAAGCTGGTGCCGGGGGTGGGGGAGGAGGCGCTGACCATCCTGGGCCCCGGCGAGTTCTTCGGCGAGATCGAGTTCTTCGACGGGGCGCCGGCCTCCGCCCATGCCATCGCCCACACCGACTGCGAGGTCCTGGCGCTGCCTCACCACGAGGTGCTGGCCCTCATGCAGACCTGGCCCGGCCTGTCCGCCAAGTTCCTTTGGGGCTTCGCTCGGACGCTGGCCATTCGCCTACGGGAGACCGACAAGCGGATGGCCAGCCTGCTCGCCATCGCCCGCTCGTTCTGAGGGCCAAGAGCCGCTAACCTGCGGCTCCTCTGGGCTTTAGGTTTTGACAACCCGGGCCTCCTGCCATAGAATCGACCGTTACTTTGCTTGCCTTCGGGCAGGGCCTAGAGCGTCGTGCGCTCACGGCCGTACCCGGCGGATCGAGGGCTAATCGCGACGTGTTCGAGACCATCAGCGACAAGCTTCAGGGGATCTTCCGCTCCTTGCGCGGCCAGGGGGCCCTGTCCGAAGTCCAGGTCGACGCGGCCCTGCGCGAGATCCGCCTGGCGTTGCTCGAAGCCGACGTCCACTTCAGGGTGGTGAAGCAGTTTCTGGAAAAGGTGCGCCTGCGGGCGACCGGACAGGACGTGCTGAAGAGCTTGACCCCGGACCAGGCGGTGATCCGGGTGGTGCGCGACGAGATGGTGGCCATGCTGGGCGGGGACGAGCCGCCGCGCCTTGCCACCTCCGCCAAGCCGCCTTCGGTGATCCTGATGGCGGGCCTTCAGGGGTCGGGGAAGACCACCACCACGGCCAAGCTGGGGCACTTCCTGGTGAAGGGGGGCCACCATCCGCTGCTGGTTTCGACCGACGTCTACCGCCCGGCGGCCCGCGAGCAGCTCAAGACGCTGGGAGCCCAGACCGGCCAGAAGGTCCACCACCCGGAGGGCCTGAACCAGCCTCGGGAGATCCTGCGTTCGGCGCTCCAGGAAGCCCGTGCGGTGGGTCACGAGTTCGTGCTGGTGGACACCGCCGGCCGCCTCCACATCGACGACGACTTGATGGCGGAGCTCGAGGACCTGAAGGCCATCGCGCAGCCTTCCGAGGTTCTCTACGTGGCCGACGCCATGACCGGCCAGGACGCGGTGCGCAGCGCCGAGGAGTTCGAGCGGCGAATTGGCCTCACCGGCATCATCCTGACCAAGCTCGACGGCGATGCCCGCGGCGGCGCGGCCCTGTCGGCGGCCGCCGTTACCGGCCGGCCGGTGAAGTTCGCCGGAGTCGGCGAGAAGGTCGACGAGTTCGAGCCCTTTGCGCCCGGCCGCATGGTCTCCCGCATTCTGGGCCTGGGCGACGTGCTGACCCTGATCGAGAAGGCCGAGCAGGCGGTGGATCGGGAGCAGGCGGAGGCCCTGGTCAGCAAGCTCCGGCGGAGCGAGTTCACCTTGCAGGACTACCGGGATCAACTGACGCAGGTGCGCAAGCTGGGCTCGCTCGACCAGGTGCTCTCGATGATTCCGGGCCTGGGCAGCGCGGCCCGCCAGGTGGACACCGAGGCGGGAGAGCGGGAGATCAAGAAGGCGGCTGCCATCATCGATTCCATGACCCCCTTGGAACGGCGGGAGCCCTCCGTCTTGAACGGCAGCCGCAGGAAGCGCATCGCCAAAGGCAGCGGGACCGGCGTCGAGGACGTGAACCGGCTGCTCAAGCAGTTCGTCCAGACCCGCAAGATGATGAAGCAGTTCGGAGGCGTGGCGGGCGGCAAGATGATGAAGCGTCTGGCCGCTCGCATGCCACAGTTTCGTTAGATGACGAGACCTCCAGCGCACAGGGATGGGCGGATCTGTCCCCGCGGTGGGCGTCAGGAAGGATAGAGAAGGATGCTGTCGATTAGGCTGAGAAGGGCGGGGACGACCAAGAAGCCCCACTACCGGGTGGTGGTGGCCGATTCGCGCTGCTGGCGGGACGGGCGTTTCGTGGAAGTGGTCGGGCACTACGATCCGCGCAAGAGCCCGGCGGTGGTGAAGATCGACGCCGAGCGAGCCCGGCACTGGATCTCCAAGGGGGCCAAGCCCTCGGAGACGGTGGCTAGCCTGCTCAAGAGGACCGCGGAGGAGACGCCGGCCCAGTGAAGGTCCTGCTCGAGGCTCTGGCGCAGGGGTTGGTGGACGAGCCCTCGCGGGTGGTGGTGACCGAACAGGTGGAGGGCGACACCGTGCGCTTCGCTCTGCAGGTGGCCCCCGCCGATCGCGGCCGTGTGATCGGTCGCAGCGGGCGGACCGCCCAGGCCTTGAGGACGGTGATGGACGCGGTGGCCCGCCGGCGCGGCCAAGAAGCCGACGTGGAGATCCTGGGATGACCTCGGGGAGTACCCCAGACGACGGGGTGACCATCGGCCGCATCGTGCGTCCCCAGGGGCGCAAGGGTGAGGTCCTGACCGAGGTTCTCTCCGATCGCCCCGATCGGTTCTCCTCGCTGCGCAAGGCGCAGCTGGTAGAGCTGGGCGGGGCTACCCGGCCGGTGGAGGTCACCTCCTGCTGGCCCCACAAGGGCCGCGTGGTCCTGAAGCTGCAAGGGGTCGACAGCATCGACCAGGCGGAGACCTTGCGCGGCGCCGAGCTGCGCATCCCCGAGGCCGAGCTGCCACCGCTGCCCCAGGGGTCCTACTACCATCATCAACTGAAGGCCCTCGAGGTCGTCGAGGACGGCTCGGGTCGGCCTCTGGGTCGGGTGGCCGAGATCCTGGAGACCGGCGGGGAAGCCCCGGTGCTGGTGGTGCGGGGTGACCAGGGCGAGTTGCTGCTGCCCCTGGTCCACGGCTTCATCCGTCAGGTGGATCTGGAAGGCGGGCGTCTGGTGATCGCGGTTCCGGAGCTCTTGGATGCTCGCCGTTGATTTGGTCACCATCTTTCCACGCATGTTCGAGGCCCCGCTGGCCGAGGGCATCGTGCGCCGGGCCGTGGACAAGGGCCTGGCCGCCATCCGGATCCACGACCTTCGCCACTACACCGACGACCGCCACCGCAGCGTGGACGACGCGGCTTTCGGAGGCGGTCCCGGCATGGTGATGAAGGCGGAACCCTTCTTCCGGGTGAAGGAAGCGGTGTGGCCAGAGGGTCCGGGGGCAGGGGGGGCCATCGTGCTGCTCTCACCACGCGGCCGTGCCTTCGACCAGGCCACGGCAGCTCGTTATGCGGAGCTGGATCGCCTGATGCTGCTGTGTGGGCGTTACGAGGGCATCGACGAGCGGGTGCCTCAGGCGGTGGCCACCGAGGAGGTGAGCCTGGGCGACTTCGTGCTCACCGGGGGCGAGGTGGCGGCCCTGGCGGTGATCGAGGCCTCGGTCCGGCTGCTCAAAGGGGCGCTGGGGGACGAGGACTCGGCGGGAGCCGACTCCTTCTCCGACGGCATCCTGGACTGCCCCCACTACACCCGCCCCGCCGAGGTGCGGGGCCTTCCGGTCCCGGAGGTGCTGCTCTCCGGAGACCACGGAAAGATCCGCCGCTGGCGTCGCAAGGAGGCCCTTCGGGCCACCCGGACTCGCCGACCCGATTTGCTGCGAAAGGCGCCGGTGTCCCGCGAGGACCGCGCGCTTCTGGCCGAGATCGAGAGCGAAGAGCTGGGAGCCTGCGCAGTGGCATTGAGCAAGGAAGAGAAGCCATGAATACCATCGACCGTTTCGAGGTCGCTGACCTCAAGAAGGACCTGCCGCGGCTCACCCCCGGGGACACCGTCCGTGTCCACGTCCGGGTCAAGGAAACCAGCGTCAAGGAAGAGATCAAGGGCAAGCCCAAAGAGACCGAACGCGAACGGGTCCAGGTCTTCGAGGGCATCGTGATCGGGCTCCGCGGCAGCGGTGCCCGGGCCACCATGACGGTTCGCAAGGTGTCCTTCGGCCAGGGCGTCGAGCGCATCTTCCCGCTCCACGCCCGCACCATCGACCGCATCGAGGTGGTGAAGCAGGCCCACGTACGCCGGGCCAAGCTCTACTATCTGCGCGAGCGCAAGGGGAAGGCGGGGCGGATGCGGGAAAAGCGACCCCTGACCGCATAGCGCGTTTGCGATCCCTGGAGCGCCGGGTGCTCCGGGGAGGACCGGGTCGCGATCGTGGGGCGGCAGCGGTCGTGGGAGAGGCCGTCGCCCGTCTTTCAAGGCAGGAGGGAAGCGCCTGCGGATGGAAGCCAGCCAGCGTGGTCGTCGGCCGCTGACCTATCAGGGTCGCGAACTGAGATGCAGCTTCCACTTCGAGGAGGAGGCCCGGGCCCTGGGCTGCGCGGCCGTGGCCGGGGCCGACGAGGTGGGCCGCGGTGCCCTGTGCGGGCCGGTCCTGGCCTGCGCGGTGATCCTGCCCCTGGACTTCGACCCCACCGGCATCGACGACTCCAAACGCCTGACGCCGCGCCAACGTGAGGCGCAGGCGGACCGGATCAGGCGGCAGGCCCGAGCCGTATCCGTGGGGGCCGCCGAGGTGGCGGAGATCGACCGCCTCAACATCCTGCAGGCCACCTACCTCGCTCTCAGCCGAGCCGTCCGGGGTCTCGCGGTGGCTCCCGACTTCCTGCTGGTGGACGCGCTTCGGATCCCCGGCCTCGAGGTGCCCCAGCGGGGCATCGTGAAGGGCGACGCCCAGTCGGTGTCGATCGCCGCCGCCTCCATCGTGGCCAAGGTGTCGCGGGACGCCTTGATGGGGGAGTGGGACCGCCGCTTCCCAGGTTACGGTCTGGCGCGTAACATGGGGTACGGCAGCGCCGGTCACCGCGATGCGATTCGGACGCTCGGGCCGTCTGCCATCCACCGCCGGTCCTTCCGCGGGACAAGCGAGCGGTGGCTGTTCTAGCATTGGGCTTCTTACCGAGGGTGGAGTGGCCGAGAAAGTCAACCCGGTCAAACTGAAGCAGGACGCCGAACGCCTGGAGAAGGCGGGCCGGCTCGATCAGGCCATCGCTCTCTACCGCCAGATCGTCGAGCAGAACCCCCGCGACTGGAACACCATCAACAAGATCGGGGACCTCTACGCCAAGATCAACCGCACCCGGGAGGCCGCCGAGGAGTACTCCAAGGTCGCCGACTTCTACGCGAAGGACGGATTCCTGGTCCGCGCCATCGCCATGTGGAAGAAGGTCAACAAGCTCGACACCGCCATCCTCGATCCCTATCTGAAGCTGGCGGAGCTGTACGCCAAGCAGGGCCTCATGATGGAGGCCAAGAGCCAGTACCAGATCGTGGTCGACGAGTACTTGAAGCGGGGCAAGACCAAAGACGCCGCCGAGGTGCTGAAGAAGATGGCCGAGCTGGATCCGGGCGACCTCAAGGTCCGGAGCAAGCTGGCCGATATCTACACTCGTGAGGGCAGCGGCCCCAAGGCGGTGGAAGAGCACATCGCCATCGCCCTCGAGCTCAGCAAGAAGGGCCACCTGGCGGAGGCCCTGCAGGTGCTGGAGAAGGGGCTCAAGATCGATCCCCGCAGCAGCCGTTTGCGGGAGGAACTGGCCCGGGTCCACATGGTTCAGAAGAACCACGATCGGGCCGCCCACTACCTGGAGGAGGCGGTCCAGGACGCGCCTAATGACGTCTCCCTGCTGGCGCGGCTGGGCGAGGCCTACGTCGAGGCCCGGAAGATCGAGGAAGCCGAGGCCCTGTTCAAGCGCCTCCTGGAGATCGACCCCAGCGATGAGGACTCGAGGGTCCAGATGGGGCGGGTCTACCTCTTGCAGCAGAAGTTCGACCTCGCTTACGACGAGTTCGTCCCTGCGGTCGACCGCCTCTTGCAGCGCAAGGAAGGGGAGAAGGCGGCCGCCCTCTTGCAGCAGGTGGTGCAGCGCAACCCCTCGCACGTCAAGAGCCTGGTCAAGCTGGCCGAGGTGTATCGCATCCTGCAGATGGAGGGGGCGGTCTCCCAGACCTACTCCCAGCTCACCGAGGCCTACATCAACGCCGGGGCCTGGGAGCAAGCGGCGTCGGTCCTGGAGACCCTGGTCTCCCGCGAGCCCCAAAATCACCAGCACCAGAGCAAGCTCGACTTCGTGCGGAGCCGCGCCGGTGGCAAGCGCCCCGCCCCGGCCCCGACGCCCTCGGTGGACACCGTCGAAGAGATGGAGTTCGACCTGGAGCCGCCCGAGCCCGCCCAAGCGGCGCCGCGGTCACGGGTCCCTCTGGAGGAGCTGGCGTCCGGCCATCGTGCACCGCTCCCGCCCACTCCCGCGCCCCCAGCCGTAGCGCCGCCGATTCGGCCGGCCATTGAGATCTCCGGCCCACTGAGCGGCGAAGACCGGGAGTTCATCGACGAGCACCTGGCCGAGGGCCGGGTCTTCCGCAAGTACGGCCTGATCGACAAGGCCATCGATCAGTTCGAGGCCGTGGTCGCGCGCTTTCCGGATCACCTGGAAGCCCGTCAGGATCTGCGCGACGTCTACAAGGAGAAGGGGCTTCCAGCCAAGTCCGTGGAGCAGTGCCTGGCCCTGGCGGAGATCTGTCGCCTGCGCGGTGACAACGACGCCGCGGTCGCCCACGAAGCCGAGGCCAGGGCCCTGATGCCCGCGGCGGCACTTGCCCCAGCGTCCCGCCCAGAACCCGTTCCCGCGGTCCCGCCTCGTCCGGTGGCTCTGGAGGAGGAGATCTCCCTGGAGAGCCAGGAGGAGCCCTTCTCGCTGGCCGTGGAAGAGGAGGACATCTCCCTGGACATGGGCGAGACCCAGGTGGCCGAGGCGGCTCCCCCGGTCGATCTGGTTCTGGAGGAGGAGGTGCTGGAGGAGCAGGAGCTGCCGCCCCAGTTCGTGGAGGAGGCGCCGGCCGAGAGCGAGTTGCTGATCGACGCCGAGGTCGAAGAGACCCCAGCACCGCAGGCCATCAGCGAGCCGGAGGCGGCCCGGGGGGCGATGCTGGACCTGGGCCTGGAAGAGGAGCTGTCGCTGGCCGGTGCCTTCGAGCCGGAGGCCGCCGAGCCTTCGTTTGGCGCGCGACCGCCTGCGCCGCCGCGGGCCGCACCGGTCCAGGGCGGTCTGCCGGCCGAGCTTGCCCGCGCCCTGGAGGAGGTCGAGCAGTACCTCTCGCTGGGTTTCGTGGACGACGCCCGCGACGCCTTGCGGGAGCTGGTGAGCCGCCAGGGTCGGCATCCGGCCATCGCCGCCAAGGCGCTGGAGCTGGGCCTCAATCTCGACGAGGAGGCGGCCGCCCCCGCCGAGGCCGAGGCTCTGCTTGAGGAGGTGCGCTTCGAGACACCCTCCGGAGAAGAAGAAGTGGCCCTGGATCTCGGGCTCGATCTGTCGGAGGCGATGCCCTCGCTCGCGGAGTTGGAGAGGGAGTTCAAACCCGAGATGCCGGCTCCAAGGGAGGCGCCTCCCCCGGTCGAGCCCTCGGTTGAGGAGCTGCTGCCGGAAACCACCCCGGACCGGGGAGCCTGGCCTGCGGCGGTGGCTCCCGCGGCCCAGGACTTCGAGTCCGCCCTGGAGCTGTCGGAGCTCTTCGAGGCCCAGTCGGCGGTGGCCGAGCCCGAAGGGGCGCCGCTGGCCACCGAGTTTGGCGACAGCGGCCTGGCCGAGATCTTCAAGGAGTTCAAGAAGGGTGTCGACAAGCAGTTGGGCAAGGAGGACTACGACACCCGCTACAACCTGGGCATCGCTTACAAGGAGATGGGCCTCCTGGACGAAGCCATCGCCGAGTTCCAGTTGGCGGCCAAGGACGAAGCCCGGCTCCTGGAGTGCGCCAGCATGCTGGGGATCTGCTTCATGGAGAAGGGCATGCCCAAGCTGGCCGTGAAGTGGTTCGAAAAGGGCTTGAAGGCCCCCGGCCGCAGAGAAGAGGAGTACCAGGGGCTTCGCTACGACCTGGCCGAGGCCTACGAGGCGGCCGGCGAGGTCGAGGATGCCCTGAGCCTGTACACGGACCTCTATGGTCAAAACGCCAACTTCAGGGACGTGGCCGCCAAGGTCCGCCAACTGAGGGGCAACGCCTAACGAGACTGCGACTCTCTTGGCGAGCTTCCTGTCGGTGGCGAGCTCCCTGCTGGTGGGGCTCATCCTGGTGATCGCCCCCTGGACCGGGCTGTGGGACGCCAACTACCTGATTGAACTCCACTCGACGGTCCGGGCGCTGGCTCTCTCGACCTTCACCCGAGGCTGGGTGACCGGTCTGGGGCTCGTCAACATCCTGCTGGCCATCCAGGAGACGAGACAGCACTTTGCCGAGGCGCAGCCCGGCGCCTGACGGGTGTGCGGTGAAGGCACCCGCCTTGACCCTGGTCAGCGACCGCCGGCGGCTGGGGGAGCGCCGGCTTCCGGGGCTGGCCGCTGCCGCCGCCGCCGCCGGGCTCGACTTCTTCCAGCTCCGCGAAAAGGACCTCTCCTCCTCCGGCCTCTTGGCGCTGGCCCGCGAGGTGGTGACCGCGGTTTCGGGCACCGGAACCCGCGTGCTCATCAACGGCCGTCCTGACATCGCCCAAATCGCCGGCGCGCATGGGGTGCAGCTCCCCGAGGAGGGCCTGCCGCCAGCCGACGTCAAGGCCGCCTTCCCGGGTCTCCTGCTCGGCGTCTCTTGTCATTCGCTGGCGGCGGCCCGGCGAGCCGAGGCGGGCGGCGCCGACTTCGTGCTCTTCGGTCCGGTGTTCAAGACCCCGGGCAAGGAAGAGCGGGCGTCGGGGGTGAGCGGGCTGGCGGAGGTGGTGCAGGCGATTGGGATTCCCGTGCACGCCATCGGCGGCATCGACGCCGGCAATGTGACCGAGCTGTGGCGGACCGGCTGCGCCGGCGTGGCCGCGATTCGCGTCTTCCTCGAAGAACCCCTGGGGCCGGTGGTGATGCGGCTCCGGCTGGGGGCAAGAGCAGGCTGATGCCGTCGTCCGCCGGCGCCACCGTCGACCAGCTCTTCGCCGAGGTGCTGAAGGCCGGGGAGAGCATCCCGGCCCTGCGGGAGGTCCTGAGGCGCTTGGCGCCTGACGATTTGCTGCTGCTCGGTGTGCTGCGCCGGGCGGTGCCCCTCCGCCTGCTCGAGTTTCTGGCCGGCACCAAACCCTGGTCCGAGAACGCTCGGCTGCTGGCAGGGATCGCGCTCAACCCCAGGGTGCCACGGCCGCTGGGCATGCGCCTGGTGGCCAACCTCTACTGGCGCGATCAGGCAGAACTGGCGGGCAGCCTCCGGGTCTCGGCCGCCATCCGGCTTCGTGCCGAGGATCTGCTGAAGCAACGCCTGCCGGACCTGCGTCTGGGAGAGCGCATCGCTCTGGCCAAGATCGCCATTCCCCCCATCCTCTCGCTGCTTCTGGCCGACCCCGATCCTCGGGTGGCCGAGGCCTGCCTCATCAGCCCGCGGCTGCGCCAGCCGGACCTGCTGCGGGCGCTGAAGAGCAACACCGTGCCCGGGGCGGTGATCGAGGCGGTGAGCAAGTCGGCACACTGGCGCGAGCAGTACGCGGTCCGGTTGGCCCTGGTCGGTCAGTCGCGAACGCCGGTGGCCATCGCCCTGGGCCAGCTCCGGCACCTGACGCGCGGCGACCTGCTGAGCCTGGCGGACGACAAGGGTGTGCGCACGCTCCTGCGGCTGGCTGCGGAGCGGCTGGCCGAACCCCGCCGCAACTGAGCGAAATCCCGTCGGTTCAGCCAGATAGGCTTGACACGCGGGGCGCCTTCGGTACAATCACCCGGATCGGTTCACCGCAGCGTCCCCGTTCGACCACCATAGCGAACCTGATGGCCACCTTCGGCGAGAACCTGAAGCGCGAACGTCAGTTACGGGGAATCGCTTTGCGCGAGGTCGCCGAGACCACCAAGATCAGCATGCGCTTCCTGGAGGCGATCGAGAACGGTCGCCTGGACCTGCTGCCGGGAGGGCTGTTCCCCCGCTCCTTCGTCCGCCAGTACGCGAGCCATCTGGGACTCGACGCCGAACGTGTGCTGGTCGACTTTCAGCGTGAGCTGGGGGAGCCCGCCCCGGAGCCTCCGGCCGCCGCCCCCCGGCCGCCGCGTCTCCGCCTGCGCCGCGCCGTTCCCGGGTTCCTGGCTCTGGGCTTGTTGCTCGGTCTGTTTGTCGTTAGGCAGATCGGAGCCGGCCGGCCCCACCTGGCGGAGGCTCAGCTTGCCAGCCAGGCGGTCGTCAGCTTCCCCACCGATCGTGTGTTCCCTCCGCCGTCCTCCTCCTCGCCGCCGCCGCCGAGCCCCCAGGGGCTGGCCCTGGGGCTCAGGGCCCGGGAGCGCTGCTGGGTGGAGGTGCAGGCAGACGGGGTCAGGGTGCTGGAGGGAGTGCTGAACGCCGGGGAGACCAAGGAGCTCCACGCCCAGGGCGAGCTGCTGCTCAGCCTGGGCAACGCCGGCGGGGTGGAAGTCAGCGTCAACGGCCGGACCGGGGTGACCCTGGGGCGCCCCGGTGAGGTTAGGCGTAGGATCCACATCACTCACGAGAGTCTTCCCTCCCTGCTGCCAGAGAGCCCGGATGTCACGCCACTGGGTTAGGCGCGCGCGGCTGCGATGTCGGGCGGCGAGTTCCGGTTGCTCGCGGCCCGCTGGACCGACCTCATGAGCGAAGCCCGCATCGTCAACCCCCTGGTTCAGCAGTTCCGGGCCGGCGCCGTGCCCCGGGACCTGCGTCTTTTGGCTGCCCAGGGGGCCCTGCCCCTCAAGCCGGTGGACCTGCTGGAGTTGCTCCACCATCTGCTCTCCGATCACGACCCGGAGGTGGCGGGGGCGGCCCAGGCGTCGCTTCTGGCGCAGCCGGCCGCAGAGATGCTGCCGTTGCTCAAAGACCGAGAGACGCCGCCCCCGGTCCTGGCCTGGGCCGCCGAGCACCGCAGCGAACGCGAGCTCCGGGAAGCCGTGCTCCAGAACACCTCGCTTCCCGACCAGGCCATCGAAGGCCTCGCCCCGGGGCTGTCCGAGCACCTGGCCGAACTGGTGGTGATCAACCAGGTGCGGTTGCTGCGAAGCACCTCGCTGCTCGAGGCGCTGGAGCGAAACCAGAGCCTGAGCAACGACCAGCGCCGGCGGTTGCGCGAGCTGCGCGAGACCTTCCGCATCGGGGAGCTGCCCGCACCTAGCGAGCCCACGCCGCCGGTCGAGGCGCCGGCCCCGGAGGCGCCGCCGCCCGAAGCTGAGGATGAGGCCGAGGCGCCGCCCCTGACCGAGGAAGAGGCGCTGGCGCGTTACTTGACCGAGGAAGAACGCGGCGAGCAGGACAAGGTGGGCGCGGCGCAGAAGGTCTTCCGCCTCAACACCGCGCAGAAGGTGATCCTGGCCCTGAAGGGCACCCGGGAGGAAAGGACCATCCTGGTGCGGGACCCCAACCGCATCGTGTCCACGGCGGTCCTGGGCAGCCCCAAGCTGACGGAGGCCGAGATCGAGGGCTTTGCCGCCATGCGGAACATCTCCCAGGACATCCTGCGCCAGATCGGCAACCATCGGGAATGGACAAAGCGTTATGCGGTGCTGGCTTCCCTGGTCAAGAACCCGCGCACCCCGGTCGGCATCTCCATCTCCCTGGTCTCCCGCATGAACCCCCGGGACATGAAGGGGCTCACCACCGACCGCAACGTGCCCGAGGTGATTCGCAAGCAGGCCCAGAAGTTCGTGAGAGGCGCTCTGGAGAAGAAGTAGGTGGCCAACTACTACGAGATCCTCGGCGTCGCCAGGCAAGCCTCGGCAGCGGACATCAAGCAAGCCTACGTGAGGCTGGTGAAGGAGCGCCACCCCGACCGCTTTCCCGATCCAGAGGAAAAGGAGAAGGCCCAGGACTTCTTCAAGGACCTCACGGCGGCCTTCAACACCCTGGCCAGCGACCGCTCTCGCCGCGACTATGACGCCTCGTTGGAGAGGCCGCGGGTGACCGCGCCCGAGGAGATGGCCGCCGCCGCCTACCAGCAGGGGCTGAAGGCCCTGGAGGCGCGGGCCTACCACGAGGCGGTGGAGTTGCTTCGCACCGCGGTGGCCCACGCGCCCGAGGAGGCCCGCTGTCGGGCGGCTCTGGGGCTGGCTCTCTCCAAGAACCCCCACTGGATGCGGGAGGCGATCCAGGAGACGGAGCGGGCCACCCTGCTCGACCCCCGCTCGGCGGCGTACCTGGGTCAACTGGCCGAGCTGTTTCTGGCCCAGAACCTGAAGCTCCGCGCCCGCAAAGCGGCGGAGGCGGCGTCGCTGCTCGACCCCGGCGACCCGCGAGCCCAGCGGGTCCTGGCCGCCACCGATGAGGGACCCTCCGGAACCGGCGGCGGGCTCGCGGGCCTTCTGCGACGCAAGCCGTGAGTGTATGATCAGGCCGGCGCTACGGAGGACGCCGTCTCAGGCATGAAGCTCAGCTACGAGGCTGTCAGCGACGTCGGCCGCAAGCGCAAGGGGAACGAGGACAGCGTCTTCGTGAACCCGGAAGACAAGCTCTTCGTGGTGGCCGACGGCATGGGGGGCCACGCGGCGGGCGAAGTCGCCTCCAGCATCGCGGTCGACTCCATCAACGAGTTCGTGCGGGCCACCGGCGGCGACGAGGAGATCACCTGGCCCTTCGGCCTGGACGAGAGCATCTCCTACGACGGCAACCGCCTCAAGACGGCGGTCCGCTTCGCCAACCGCAAGGTCCTGGAGGTCACCAAGGAGAAGACCGAGTACGAAGGCATGGCCACCACCGTCGCCGCCGTGCTGGTCGACGGCGCCACCGCCAACCTGGCTCACGTCGGGGACAGCCGCATCTACCTGATCAGCGGTGGGGTCCTCTCCCAGCTCACCAGCGACCACTCGTGGGTCAACGAGCAGATCCTAAGCGGCATCATCTCCGCCGAACAAGCGCGGAGTCACCCCTTGCGCAACGTGGTCACCCGGGCGCTGGGTGGCCGGGCCGACCTCCAGGTGGACATGCAATCCCGAGAGATGCAGCCGGGGGACATCCTGCTTCTCTGCTCCGACGGCCTCACCAACATGCTCCCCGACCAGGAGATCGAGCGTTTGGTGAAGGAGGCTGAGGGAGACGTCAAGCGGGCGGCCCGCGAGCTGGTGGACGCCGCCAACGCCCGGGGCGGGGAGGACAACATCACCGTCCTCCTGATCAAGTTCGAGGAGTAGCCCGGAGGGGCGGGCGTGCCTCAGAACATGAAGCCGGCAGAAAAGACCCAAGCCCGGGCCCGCAGGCGCATCGGCAAGTACGTGATCACCGGGCGCATCGGGCGCGGCGGCATGGGCATGGTCTACCGCGGCTACGACGAGGTGCTGGAGCGCGACGTCGCGGTCAAGATTCTGACCGTCGAGGGCAGCGAGGACGACGAGCACCGCAAGCGGTTCGAGATCGAGGCCAAGGCCGCCGCCAAGCTCCAGCATCCCAACATCGTGACCGTCTTTGAGTTAGGCGAGGACCGGGGCATCCCCTTCATCGCCATGGAGCTCTTGCCGGGGGCGGACCTCGAGTCCTTGCTCCGCTCGGGGGAGAGCCTGCTGCTGCAAGAGAAGCTCGACATCATGGGCCAGGTGTGTCGGGGGCTGCAATACGCTCACGAGCACCGGGTGATCCATCGCGACGTGAAGCCCTCCAACATCCGGGTGCTGGAGGACGGCAGCGCCAAGATCATGGATTTCGGCATCGCCAAGCTGGGTCAGACCGGGGTCACCAAGAGCGGGATGATGGTGGGAACCGTCCACTACATGAGCCCGGAGCAGATCCGGGGCCGGCCGCTGGACGGCCGCAACGACGTCTTCTCGGCGGGGGTGATCCTCTACGAGCTGCTGACCGGGCGCCGTCCCTTCGTCGGCGAGGGGCCGACCCAGATCCTGTACCGCATCGTGCACGACGACCCGCCCCCTATCGCGGCCGAGCTGGGCGAGTGTGGAGACCGCCTCAAGGCGGTGGTGGCGCGGGCCCTGGCCAAGGACCCCGATTCCCGCTACCCCAGCGCGGCGGCTCTGGCTGACGATCTGATCGGCGTGATGCGCTCGCTGTCGGCGAGCGGGGGAGCCGTGCTGCCCTACGAGGCCATGGAGTCGGTCGCGCTGTCTCGGCGGCTGCTCAAGGAAGGACGCATCGAGGAGGGGGTGCAGCGCCTGTCCGAGGTCACCGAGCTGCATCCGCAGCTCCTGGAGGCCCGGAGGGCCTTGCGCTGGGCCAGGCGCGAGGCGGCAAGCCAAACGGGTCCTGCGCCTCCGGAGGAGGAGGACGGCTTTCCCGAGCTCGAGGCCACCTTTCAGGCTCAAGCTCCCGCCACCCAGGTGGAGGCCGAGACCGTCTTGCAGCCCACGGTCTTGGCCCAGCCCGTCGAGCGACCCCCGGCCGCCAAACGGATCGCAGCCCGGCCCTTGCCGTCGAAACCCGGCGCCGGGGGAGTGCTCTGGATCGGGGCCGGCGCGGCGGTGGTTGCGTTGAGCATTGGTGGCTATCTCTGGCTGCGCACCCCGGAGTCCAAGGGACCGCCTGAGCCGGCGGCTTCCGCCTCGCCTTCGGCCTCTCCCGCCGCTGTGGCATCGCCGGTCGAGGCAACCTCCAGGCTCTCGGTGAGCAGCGACCCCAAGGGCGCCAGCGTCAGCGTGGACGGCAAGCCGGTTCCCGGGGTCACCCCGCTGGAGCTGTCGCTGAGCACCGGGCAGGCTCACCGGGTGGCGCTGAGCAAGGA
>DATECU010000249.1:0-24706 GCA_035286745.1 Vicinamibacteria bacterium
GGGGGCGTTGCTGCTGCTGGCAGCGCAGCAGCCGACGCGGCAATGGCTCGGGGGCCCGAGGCCCGACCTCGTCTTGACCCGCGACACCGTGGTCTTCGCCGCGCCGAGCGTGGTTGCTGAGCGGCAGCTCGCCCAGAAGACAGGCCTCGACGATCTCTACCGCCTGGTGGAGCCTCGGCTTGGGGAGCTCGGTCTCAAGGTGCTGAGGTCGGACCAGACCTCGATCGGGTGGCAGGATCCGACGGACGGAGAACGGCGAGGGGAGATCCGGCTGAGCCCCATGGGTGACTTCATCGGCATCATCCTGATCTCCCCGGGCAAGCGCCCCCCTGGCAGGCCAGCGAACCCGCGCGAACAACCCGAGACGTGCAAGGCGTTCGTGACGCGAGTCGAGAGCTACTACGAGCGGCGGTTCCGTGCTCCCGATCCGTGCGGCGCGCCCCATCCGAAAGCCAGCGGCGACGCCCACCGTGATCCTCCCTAGCGCTTAGGTCCCAGGGTTGCCGCCTACCCAGCCCCGGCTCCAGTAGTCGGAGAGGGTAACGGCAAGCAGGATGAAGAGCCACACGAATGCCGCGCCGATCACGAGCTGCGTCAGGCGCGGGCTGTACTTCACGTGCATGAAGAACAGGATCACCAGCACCGCCTTGACGCAGGCGATGACCAAGGCCACCACGACGTTCAGGGGCACCCGCTTGCCAAAGAAGATCTCCGGCTCGCCGAGGTCGATGGCGGCCACCTGGACCGTGACCAAGGTCAGCAGCAGCAGGGCGGCGAAGATCGCGAAGTAGATTCGGGGCGAGACGACGTGCTGCTCGTGCATCGGCGGTTCCTCAGTGGATCAGGTAGAGGAAGGGGAAAAGGAAGATCCACACGATGTCGACGAAGTGCCAGTAGAGCCCGGTGAACTCCACCGGCGTGTTGTACTCCGGGCTGTACGCCCCGCGCCAGCCCTTGACGGCCAGCGCCAACAAGATGGGGATGCCCACGATCATGTGCAGCGCGTGAAGGCCGGTCATGCCGAAGTAGAGCGAGAAGTACATCTCGGCCTGGCGGGCTCGGTCGCCTTCCAGGTGCAAGGCCTCTCCGCTGAAGCCGGGTCCGGGCACCAGGTGGTGGTGGTACTTGTCGGCGTACTCCACAACCTTGACCCCGAGGAAGGCAGAGCCCAGCAGCACGGTGAGCAGCAGGAAGACGACGAGCTGCTTGCGCTTGCCGAGAGCGGCCGCGTGCACGGCGAGGGCCATGGTGAGAGAGCTGCCGATCAGCACCGCGGTGTTGATGGCGCCTAGCTTGACGTCGAGATGGTGACTGGCGGCGGCGAAGGCGTCATGGAAGTTGAAGCGGTAGACGGTGTAGACCAGGAACAGCCCGCCGAAGAACATGACCTCTTGGGCCAGAAACAACCACATGCCCAGGGTGGTGGCGTCCTTCTGCTCACCCAGGTCGGCGAAATGGTGGGCCAGCAACGAGCGCGGGCCGGTGGTGGGACTAGCCACCGAAGGCCTCCTGGGGCATGGTGTCGTAGGCGTAGGCCTCTTCGGTCACCACCGGTTGGCCGGCGAAGTTCTCGGTAGGCGGAGGCGAAGGGATCTGCCATTCGAGTCCGGCCGCACCCCAGGGGTTGGCCGAGGCGACCTTGCCATACCAGAGCGAGCCGATCAGGTAGACGAGGGGCAGGAAGTAGCCAAGGCCCAAGACCGCCGCACCGCCGGAGGACATGACGTTCAGCACCTGAAACTCGTCGGGGTAGGCGTGGTAGCGCCGGGGCATCCCCAAATAGCCCACCAGGAACTGGGGAAAGAAGGTCAGGTTGAAGCCCACGAAGATGAGGGCCGCCGAGATGCGGCCCCAGAACTCGGGATACATGCGCCCCGTCATCTTGGGCCACCAGAAGTGGATGCCGCCGAGGTAGGCCATCACCACGCCCCCCACCATGATGTAGTGGAAATGGGCGACCACGAAGTAGGTGTCGTGAACGTGCACGTCCAGGCCTAACGCTGCCAGGAAGAGGCCGGTGAGGCCGCCGATAGTGAAGAGGCCGAGGAAGCCGAAGACGTACAGCATCGGGGTGTCCCAGGAGACCGAGCCCTTGTAGAGGGTGGCCGCCCAGTTGAAGACCTTGATGGCGGAGGGGATGGCCACCAGGAAGGAGAGGGCCGAGAAGATCATCCCCGCGTAGGTGGATTGGCCGGAGACGAACATGTGATGGCCCCAGACCAGGAAGCCCAGGAAGGCGATGGCCAGGCTGGACAGGGCCACCACCGGGTAGCCGAAGATGCGCTTCCTGGAGAAGCAGGTCACCAGCTCGGAGATCACGCCCATGGCGGGCAGGATCATGATGTAGACGGCGGGATGGGAGTAGAACCAGAACAGGTGCTGGAAGAGCACCGGATCCCCGCCTAGCGCCGGGTCGAAGAAGCCGAGGTGGAGAAGCCGTTCCGCCGCCACCATCAGGATGGTCACCGCGATCACCGGGGTGCCCAGGATCATGATGATGCTGGTGGCGTAGTGCGCCCACACGAAGAGGGGCAGCCGGAACCAGGTGAGGCCGGGGGCCCGCATCTTGTGAATGGTGACGATGAAGTTGAGGCCGGTGAAGATCGAGGAGAAGCCGATGATGAAGACGCCGACCCCGACAATCACCACCTGGGTGTTGGAGTAGGACGTGCTGTAGGGCGTGTAGAAGGTCCAGCCGGTGTCGAGGCCCCCGGACACCATGGCCCACAGGGTGAGGATGGCGCCCACCATGTACATGTACCAACTGGCCAGGTTGATGCGTGGGAAGGCCAGGTCCTTGGCTCCGATCATGATCGGGATCAGGAAGTTCCCCAGCACCGCCGGCACCGTCGGGATCAAGAAGAAGAACACCATGATCACGCCGTGCATGGTGAAGATCTTGTTGTAGTCCTCGGAGGAGACCAGGTCCCCGGCCGGCGTCAGCAGCTCCAGCCGGATGGCCGCTGCGAACAACCCACCTAGCGCGAACATCAGGGTGACCGAGATCAGGTACAAGATGGCGATGCGCTTGTGGTCCTTGGTCAGAAGCCAGGAGGCCACGCCGTAGTCGGCGTTCAGGTAGTTCTTCTTGGGCAGCTCGTTCGCGCTCATGGTTTGGTCACGTCCTGCGCCTTGGGGTCCAAGGCGCCCGCCGCGGGTGGCGGCGCGGCCTTGGTTTCCGGCGCTTTCAGGGACTGGATGTAGGCCAGAAGCGAGAGGATCTGGTCCTCGCTCACCATGCCGGTGAAGGTCGGCATGATCGGCTGGTAGCCCTCGACCACCTTGGCCGTCGGGGTCACGATCGACTCCCGGATGTAGAGCTCGTCCGCCACCACGGTGCCACCGCCCTGGAGCCTGACCGTGGAGCCGAAGAGCCCGGCCAGATCGGGACCGCGAGCGCCAGCATCGGCTTGATGGCAGGTCACGCAGTTGAGCTCGTGAAAAAGCCTCTCTCCGGCCACCGCGGGGACCACACCCGGGGCGCCGCCCGCCAGCCAGGCCTGGAACTCCGCCGGTTCCATGGCGGTGACCCAGCCGATCATCCCCGAGTGCTTGGTGCCGCAGTACTCGGCGCAAAACAGGTGATAGCGCCCGGGCTTGGTGGCCTGGAACCAGGTTGCCGCATAACGACCAGGAAGGGCGTCCTTCTTGACCCGGAAGGCCGGCACGTAGAAACTGTGGATCACGTCCTCCGAGGTGAGGGTGAGCTTGACCGGCACGCCTACCGGAATGTGCAGCTCGTTGATCTCCCGCTGGCCGGTCAGGTGCTGGACCTTCCACATCCAGCGCTTGCCCACCACGTTGATCTCCATGGGGTTCTTGGGCACCCGAGACATGCCGAAGAACACCTGGGCGCTCCAGATGAAGATGAAGACCACGATGCCCAGGGGAATCAGGGTCCAGGTCAGCTCCAGGGCCAGCGACCCGTGCACGGCCTGAGGGCGTTCGCTGGGCGAGCGCCGCCGGTAGCGGATGGCGAAGAAGAGCACCATGCCCGCGATCAGCAGGGCGAAGAAAGCCGACAGGCCGACCAGGAAGAAGTAGAGCGCATCCACCTCTCCTGCCACGGTGGAGGCACGCTCGGGAAAGAGGGGGAAGCCCGAGAACATGGGTCAGCCGCTCCTCTTCTGGGCCCGCTCACGGCGGAGCATGGTGATCAGGAAACCGCCCAGGCCCAGCACCGTCAGCACCGCCGCCACTCGCATCAGACGCATGGCGGCGGCGGTGTACTTGCCGGTGGTGGGATCGTACTGGTAGCAGAAGAGGACCGCGGAGTCGACCGGGGTGCCGATCTTCCCCTCCGAGGCCTCGATGAGGGCGAAGCGCAGGTCCTTGGGGGCGTACTCGACGCCGTACAGGTAGCGGGCGATCTTGCCCTGCGGGGTCAGCACCACGATGCCGGCCGGATGGGCGTACTGTTTGCTCGGCTCGTCCCACGCATAGCGGAAGCCGACGGCCTTGGTAAGGCGCGTCAGCTCCCCGGCGTCTCCGGTCAGGAAGTGCCAGCCCTGCTCGGCGGTGGGCCGCTTGTAGCGGGCCACGTAGCCCTTCTTCTTGGCGGCCGCCAGCTCAGCCGTCTCCTTGGGCTCGAAGCTCACGGTGACGATCTCGAACTCGCGCCCGGCGTCGTAGCTCAACACGCCCAGCGCACTGGCCAGGCCGTTCAGGGTGAGCGTGCAGAGCATGGGGCACTCGTAGTAGACGAGCGAGAGCACCACCGGCCGCTTGCCCAGGAAGTCGGAGAGCCGCACCTCTCTTCCGGCCTCGTCCCGGAGCGCGATGTCGCCGGGCACCGTCTCGCCCAGCCGCTGGTCCCACCCGATCTCGCGCAGGATGGCGGGGCGGCCCTCCTGGGCGAGGGCGGGACCGGTCAGCAGCAGGGCGGCGAGGACGCCTAGCGCAGGTCTCACTTCGTCTTCCCTCCGGCAGCGGGACCCGGCGGCGCCAGCGGGCCCGCACCCCGTACCGGCAGGCCGCGCTCGACGGTCAGCTTCATGGCCTCTTCGATGGGTATGCGCACGATCCCGGCTTGCTGGTCCACCCAGCCATAGCTCTCGATCAGCTCTTGCTCCCGGGCCCGAAGCTGCCGGATGTCGGCGAAGGGCTGCACTTGCAGGCGTGGAGCGGGGAACTCGCGTCCCTTGTCGGCCGGTGCCAGCGGCCCCGGCGGTGCATCCTGGCGCGCCTCACGGCGGTCGAAGAAGCTGAAGAGCGGCAGCAGGGCAATCACCGTCAGCACCAGCACCACCCCGACCGCAAGCGACAGACGCAGGATGGACCGCGGCTCGACGTCGGTCGGCTCGTGCCGGATGTCGTGCTCCCCTGTTTCCACCTTCTCCCTACGCTCCTTCCTCTGGGGGCGGCTTCGGGCCGCCAGCTGACCCACCTCTGTGCCTCCGTGCCTCTGTGGTTGCGTTCGTCGTCACTCCACCGCCCCCTCGATCAACTCCTGAATCTCCGGCTCCCCGGTCGGCAACAGCGATCGCCCCTTCAGCTCGCGCACGAACGCGAGCAGCCACAGCCCGCCCACAGCCAGGAGCGCCCCCAGGTCCAGCCAGTGAACCGAGAACCCCGGCGCATGCCCCCCATGACCGCCCGCTGTCTCGGGAGCCACCAGCCAGAAAAGGTCCACCATTCGGAACACCAGGATCACGCCGGCCACGGTGCCCAAGAGGCCCGCGTTTCGCTTCAGGTCACGCGACAGCAAGAGCAGGAAGGGCAGGACGAAGTGGAAGAGGACAAGAGCCAAGCCCAGCCACTGCCAGCCACCCTGGAGCCGCTTCAGGTACCAGGGGATCTCCTCCGGCAGGTTGCCCGACCAGGTGATCAGGAACTGGGAGAGGTTGATGTAGGCCCAGAGCATGACGAAGGCCAGCAGCAGCTTGCCCAGGTCGTGGATCTGCTCGCGCCGAACCAGTCCGGCAAACGGCTTCTGGTCCGCAAAGCCCGCCATCAGCACCACCACGAACGCCAGCGCCGACAGACACTGCCCCACCATGAAGAGAATGCCGTACACGGTCGAAAACCAGTGGGGAGACAGCGACATCGCCCAGTCCACCGCCGCCAGCGTGACAGTGAGGGCCATGACCACGAGTCCCCCGCCGGAGAGACCGCGCAGCTTCTTGGAGATCGCCTCCCGGTCCCCGCCCTGATCGATGGCCTGGGTCCACTTGCTCAGCAAGTGGGCAAAGAGCGACCACACCGCGAAGTAGACCGCGGCCCGGCCCAGGAAGAAGGGCACGTTGAGGTAGGCGCTCTTGTGCTGAAGCAGTGGGTCGGCCGCCACCTGCTCGGGCCGGGCCCAGAGGTAGAGCTGGGGCAGGCCGAAGACCAGGGGCAGGAAGAGGAGCCCCAGCACCGGCAAGGTCCGGGTGGCCGCCTCCAGGATGCGCAGGATCACCAGACCCCAGCGGCCGCCGGCCAGGTGATGGATCATGGAAACGCCGAGCGCGCCTACCGCAATCCCGGTCCAGAACAGGAAGGCGAAAAGGTAGGACCGAAAGAACTGATGCGGGTTCAGGAAGAGGCCGAGACCGCAGGCAGCAACGCCGAGAGCACCTGCCACCAGGGCGCCGCGCTGCAGCTCGTCGACTCTCGGGGGATAGGCGCCAGGCGTCATCGGCCGTGGGTCTCCGAAGCAGGAGCGCCACTTTCCAGGGGATTCAAGACGCCGCGCTGGTCGCCCGGGACGTCGTCCAGGCTGGCGTGTTGGCTGAGCTGAAGGGCGCGGATGTAGGCCACGATGGCCCAACGGTCCTCCACTGACACCTGGGCGGCGTAGTCAGGCATGGCGCCGAAGCCGTTCGTCATCACGTCGAAGAAGTAGCCGGGCTTCTCGGAGCGCAATCGGTCGATGTGGTAGGACGGCGGTTTCTTGTAGCCGCGCTGCGGCACCATGCCCTCGCCGGTGCCCAACTGGCCGTGGCAGGGCGAGCAGTAGATGCGGAAGCGCTCCTGGCCGCGGGCCAGGACCTGGGCGGTGACCGGGAAGGGGAAGCTGTCGGCGAAAGCGCCTCCCACCTTGCCGGTGTAGAGATGGGCATCCTGGCGAAGCTGGCCCCGGGCGATGGCGCCCTCGACCAACGGTCTCGCCGAACGACCATCGCCGAAGAACTCGGTCCCGCGATAGGCCCTCATGCGCGGCTGGTCGTGCATGTCCTGCCGGCAGGCCCCCGAAACAGCCACCACCAAGACACAAAGAGCACAGAGAACGGCAACGGATCTGAGGGCCGCTACTTCCGTTCCCTTCGTGTCCTTGCCTTTGTGGTTCTTCGTTAGGGACCTCACTCTTCGATCTCCGACACCTGGACCACACCGTGCAGGCTCTCCAGGAACCTGCGGGTGTCGGCCCGGTCGAACTTGGGATCGGTGGCCTCGATGGCCAGGAAGAAGCCGTCGCGGGAGGCCTTGGCGAAGGACGCCACGTTGAAGACCGGGTGGTAGGGCTGGGGCAGGCCGTTCAGGGCCAGCATCCCCAGGACGGCGGTGCCGGCGGCGAACAGGATGGTGGTCTCGAAGGCGGGCACGATGAAGGAGGGCCAACTGTGAAGGGGCCGGCCACCGATGTTCAGCGGGTAGGCGATCACAGCGCTCCAGTATTCGAGGCCGTAGCCCAGCAGGCAGCCCAGGATGCCGCCACCCAGCACCAGCTTGGGCAGCACCGAACGCGGCAGCTCCAGCGCCTCCGAGAGGTCCTCCATCGGATAGGGCGTATAGCCGTCGACTCTCCGGTAGCCCTTCTCGGTCACCAGGCGAGCGCCGGCCACGATCTCGTGGGGACCGCGGAACTCCGCCATCAGACCGTAGAGCCCGCTGGTCGCGACCTCGGCGCTCATCGCGCTTTCTCCGCCTCGCCGCCCGAGCCGTGGGCTCCGGAGCCGGGCAGGATGGTCTTCATCTCGAACATGGAGATCGCCGGCAGCACGCGAACGAACAGGAAGAACAAGGTGAGGAAGAGCCCGATGGTGCCGATGAAGGCGGCCCAATCGTACTTGGTCCCCGCGTACATACCCCAGGAGGCAGGCAGGAAGTCACGGTGCAGGCTGGTGACGATGATCACGAAGCGCTCCAGCCACATGCCCACGCTGACCACCAGCGCCACCAGGAACAGGAAGGGGATGCTGGTGCGCAGCCTCTTGAACCAGAGCAGGTTAGGCGTCACCACGTTGCATAGGATGAGGCACCAGTACATGACGGCATAGGGGCCGGTCATGCGGTTCTTCATCATGAACATCTCGTAGGTGTTGCCACTGTACCAGGCCATGAAGGCCTCGATGACGTAGCCGTAGGCCACCACCAGACCGGTCGCCATCATCACCTTGGCCATGTTCTCCAGGTGGCGCATGGTGATGAAGTCCTGCAAGCGGTAGTACCAGCGCAGGGGAATGGCGAGGGTGAGTACCATGGCGAAACCCGCGTAGACGGCGCCCGCCACGAAATAGGGGGGGAAGATGGTGGCGTGCCAGCCCGGGACCAGGCCGGTGGCGAAGTCAAAGCTCACCACCGTGTGCACCGAGACCACCAGCGGCGTGGCCAGGCCGGCCAGCAGCAGGTAGGCGGTCTCGTAGTTGTGCCAGTGGCGGATGGAGCCTCGCCAGCCCAGCGCTCCCATTCCGTACACGACCTTGAGCAGCCGGCTTCCCGTCTTGTCACGGAGGGTCGCCATGTCGGGGATCAGGCCGACGTACCAGAAGAGCGCCGACACGGTGGCGTAGGTGGAGACCGCGAACACGTCCCAGATCAGGGGGCTTCTGAAGTTGGGCCAGAGCCCCATGGTGTTGGGGTATGGCAAGAGCCAGTATGCGGCGACCCAGGGGCGGCCGGTGTGGAAGATCGGGTAGAAGGCGGCGCAGGCCACCGCAAACAGGGTCATGGCCTCCGCAAAACGATTGATGCTCATGCGCCATTCCTGGCGCATGAGCAGCAGGATGGCCGAGATCAGGGTGCCGGCGTGGCCGATGCCGATCCACCACACGAAGTTGATGATGTCGAAGCCCCAGCCGATGGGGATGGTGACGCCCCACACTCCGATGCCGACGAAGAGCAGGTTGACCACCGCCAGCAGCATCAGCTGCAAGAGGCCGAAGGCGATGGCGAACCCGCCCAGCCAGCCCCGCGGCGTCTTCCTGGTGAGGACGACGTCTCCGATCTTGTCGGTGACCGTGCCCAGGGTGTGCCCCGGCCCCAGGATGGGCGCGCCGGGGAGATCCATGGGGTTCGCGCTAGACATCGGGTCCGCTCCCCAGCTCCAAGGACGCCCGGGCGGCGCCGGGCCCCGCTTCCCTGGGCATGTCGGGGTTGGGGTTCCTGACCGAGGCCAGATAGCTGGTCCGTGGCCGGGTGTTGAGGTCGGCCAAGAGGCCGTAGTTGCGCGGGCTGCTCTTCTGGCCGGTCACTCGGCTCTTGGGGTCGTTCACGTCGCCGAACACTATGGCCCGCGCCGGGCAGACCGACTGGCAGGCGGTCTCAATCTCCCCGTCGCGAAGCGGCCGGTCCTGGTTCTTGGCATCGATGCGCGCCTGGTTGATCCGCTGGACGCAGTAGGTGCACTTCTCCATCACCCCGCGGCTTCTCACCGTGACGTCGGGGTTGCGCATGAGCTTCAGGCTGGGCGTGTCCCAATCCTGGTACAGGAAGAAGTTGAAGCGGCGCACCTTGTAGGGGCAGTTGTTGGAGCAGTAACGGGTGCCCACGCAGCGGTTATAGACCATGTCGTTCAGGCCTTCATCGCTGTGGACAGTGGCGGCCACCGGGCACACCACCTCGCAGGGCGCGTTCTCGCAGTGCATGCACAGCACCGGCTGATGGTGCGTCTCCGGGTTATCAAGCCCGCCCTGGTAGTAGCGATCGATGCGGATCCACTGCATCTCGCGGCCTCGGGCCACCTGGTCCTTGCCCACCACCGGGATGTTGTTCTCCGACTGGCAGGCCACCACACAGGCGTTGCAGCCCACGCAGGCGCTCAGGTCGATGGTCATGCCCCAGGCGTGACCGCGGTACGTGTGCGCGGGGTACATGCTGAGGTCGGCCGGCGGCTCCTCGCTCATCTCCCGCGCGAAGTGAGGGTTCCTCTCGAACTCCGCGAGGTCCGCCGAGCGCACCAGGTGGCGCTTCGTGGTCTGGGTCTCGTGCTCGATGGTCCAGTGGTCCTGGGTGCAAGCGAGAATCGCCCGCTCGCCGGTCTTGCGGATCTCGAGCCCGGCACCAAACCAGAGCCCGTCGCTCCGGCGCAACGCGTAGGCGTTCACGCCCAGGCCGCTGCCCACCCGGCCAGCCTTCCGGCGGCCGTAGCCCAGGTGCAGGGTGACCGAGTCCTCGGGATGGCCGGGAACGATCCAGGCCGGAACCTTCAGGGCGTTGCCTGCATAACGGAGTTCCACCAGGTCGGTGGTGGCTCCGCTCGCGGTGCTGGAGACGGCTATGCCCAGCCGCGCCGCCAGCCGGGGGCTCAGCAAGGCCGCGTTCTCCCAGGTCAGCTTGGTGAGCGGCTTGGGCAGCTCCTGCAACCAGCCGTTGTTGGCGAAGCGGCCGTCGCCTATCGTGGGGTCGGCTCGAAAGGCGATCTCCAGTCCCGGGTTCCGGGCTTGGCGCGCGGGTCTCACCCAGTCGCCCGACGCCAAGGTCACCGGCTTCTCCGGCAGCGCGCTGCCCGCGACCACGCCGTCGTGGACGGCTCGCTGCCAGCGGCCCTCAAAGTCGTCGGCGCCAAAAAGCCCCTTCCAGTGCTCCCGAACCACCTGGTAGCCGGCGCGGTCGCCAAACCCGAGGAAGGCGGCCAGGACCTCGTGGGCCGACTTGCCGCCGTAGAGGGGCGCGATCAGAGGCTGCACGATGGAGACGCTGCCGTCGAAGGCACGGGCGTCGCTCCAGCTCTCCAGACCGTGGGCCTCGGCCAGGTGCCAGTGGCAGCGCTCCGCGGTTTCGTCCTGGTAGAGCCCCAGGTGGATGCGCAGCGGGACCTGGTCGAGAGCGGCGGCCAGGGCCAGATCGGCCGGTGCGTTATACACGGGATTGCCGCCCAGGACCAACAGCAGGGCGACCTCCCCCCCCGCCATGTCGGCCACCAAGTCCCGGAGCGACGCCAACTGGTTGAGCGGGCGCGCCTCGACCGGAGCCGTGAAGACCACGGTCTTGCCGAGATTGCCGAGCTCGCCGTTCATGGCGTGAGCCAAGGCGTGAACCTCGGCCGGCTGCGACTCGCCCGCCAGCACCAAGGAGCGGCCCCCATGCTTGCGCAGGTCCTTGACCAGCGGCCCCACCCACGCAGCGTGGGCCCTGTCCGCACCCTCGACAGGGAGACCCAGGCCCGCCGCCACCGCGCGTGCCACCCCCTCGATCTCCGAAGAACGCAAGGGGAGTCGGTGATCCGCCGCCGCCCCCGTGATCGAGGGGCTGCCTTCCACCACGTAGAGCCGGTTCAGACGCGCGTGCTCGCCCTCGATCCGGCGCCGCCCGGAGAACTCGCGGATCAAGCGGACGTTTGCGGGCCCGCTGCCCAGGAAGTCGGCCTCCAGCGACAGGATGACGTCGGCCTCCGCCAGGCGGTACTGCGCCGCCAGCGCCTCGCCAAACGCCAGCTCCGCGCCGGCGCGGGCGTTGTCGGCCGACACCGGCTGATACTGGTGCCATTTGGCGGCCGGGTACTGCGCGAGCAGCGCATCGAGCTGCGCGGCCAGCGTGGGTGAGGTCACGGTCTCGGTCAGGATGCGGAAGCCGGCGCCACCCAGCGCCTTCTGGGCGGCCAGAGCCGGCTGCAACGCCGTCAGGAAGGCGCCCCAGGTGCGGATCTCGCCCCGGTTGGTGATGGTCTTCGACCGGTCGGGATCGTAGAGCCCCAAGATGGTCGCCTGACCGAAGGCATCGGTGGCCCCCAGACTGGCCGGGTGCTCGGGGTTGCCCTCGATCTTGGTGGGCCGGCCCAGGTGGCTCTCCACCAGGACGCCCTTGGCGAAGCCCTGATCGAGCACCGAGGTGGCGAAGAAGAGCGGGCGGCCGGGGACCACCTGCTCGGGCGACTTGACGTAGGGGACGATCTTCTCTTCGGGCTGCCGGGTGCAGGCGGTGAGCCCAGCCAGCGCCAGCGAGGCGCCCATGATGCGCAGGAACTCGCGCCGCCCGCTGGGATCGCTCCACTCCGAAGCCTGCTCCGGGAACTCCCGCTCCAGGAAGTTCTGAAAGCCCGGGGTGGCGGCCAGTTCCTCCAGGCTCTTCCAGTAGCGACGGCCGCCGCTTCCCGCCAGGCGCCGTCTCACCATGCTCAGGTCGACGAAGCTCTCTTGGCTCATCGGTGACAGGTCGAGCAACTGGTGCGAGGCTTGGCGTCGTACAGCTTCACGAGCTGCTTCCCCAGTTCGAGCTGATTGGCGGGAGGCTGGTAGGCCGCGTTATACACTTCCCCTTTCGGTCTCAGGAAACGCTCGGGCGCTCGATGGCATTCCAGGCACCACTCCATGAGCAGCGAGGTTTCCTGGGAGAGAAGCGGCATCAAGTCCACTCGGCCGTGGCAGGTCGAGCATCCCACGCCCTTGTTCACGTGGGCGCTATGGTCGAAGTAGACGAATTCGGGCAGGTCGTACACCCGAACCCACTGCAGCGAGTTGCCGGTCCGGAAGCTGGCGCGCACCGGTTCCAGGGCCGGACTGTCGGCCCAGATCTGGGAGTGGCAGTTCATGCAGGTCTTGGTGGGCGGGATCCCCGCCACCGCAGAGGTCTCGACCGCGGTGTGGCAGTATCGGCAGTCGATGCCCATGCCGCCCACGTGATGCTGGTGGCTGAAGGGCACCGGCTGTTCTCGAGCCACCCCCTGGCGGGTCGCATAGGGCGACCGACTGACCGCCATCACCAGGCCCACGCCCCCGCCGGCCCCCAGCAGGCCGATGGCCAGGCTCGCGCGAGCGAGCGTGTTCATGCTCCGGTGAAAGACCTGCGACATCGCGCGCGGCTTCTCCCTCAGGAATCCAGTTGTTTACGGAAGGCGCGAGGATACGACAGCCTGGGAGGGGTCGTCAAGCCAGGCGGAATCCGTATCAAATCGCCGGCGAACCTGACACTCGCCAAACGCGAGCTAGGTGCCGAAGAGCCGGTCCCCGAAATCGCCCAGGCCGGGCAAGATGTACTTCTTGTCGTTGAGCGCTCGGTCCAGGGCGGCGGTGAAGATGAGGGAGTCGGGAGCGACCTTCTCCAGGTGCGCGACCCCCTCCGGGGCGGCCACGATGGAGAGCAACCGCACCTGCTTCGCCCCCAGCCCGCGCAGCCCGTCGATGGCCATGGCCGCGGACCCGCCGGTGGCCAGCATGGGATCGAGCAGGAACACCACCGCCCCCTCCAGGTCCTTGGGCACCTTCTCGTAGTAGCGCCGGGCCACCGCCGTCTCCTCGTTGCGCTCCAGACCGAAGTAGCCGACCTGGGCCGAGGGCACCAGCTCCAGAAAGGCATCGAGCATGCCCAGGCCGGCGCGGAGCACCGGCACCGCCACCACCCGCGAGCCCAGCCGCTTCACGGCGGCTCTCTCCAGAGGCGTCTCCACCCAGGTCTCCGCGAGGGCGAGATCACGGGTCGCCTCCACGGCCAGGAGCAGGCTCACCCGCCGTGCCAACTGGCGGAACACGTCGCAGGGTGTGACCCGGGCCCTGAGAGCGGCCAGCACGTCTTCCACCAGCGGGTGACGAACGATGTGCAATGCCATGACCGCCGGATCATACACCGATGAGCGCAGGAGGCGGCGCGAAAACCCAGCAATGCCGGCAAGGCCCGCCAACGCCGGCCCGAAGAGACTTCGCCTCCCGCCGGAGCTATACTTTGGCCCGTGCGTCTCACGCCCGACGAGATCGAGTTCATCGCCCGCAAGATCGTGAAGACCCTGGTGGCCGAGCAGAGGATCGAGACTGAGTCCGAGCCCCAGCTCATCGAGGGCCTGGCCAAGGTCATCACCGAGGAGTTCCAGGTCGAGGACCGCCTCAACGAAGAGGTCCGCGAGGTGCTGCTCCAGCACACCTCGGAGATGGAGCGCTCCAACATCACCTACACCGAGATGTTCAAGATGGTGAAGCGCAAGCTGGCCCGGGAGAAGGGCATCGTCCTGTGAGGCTCTCCCGCGACAAGATCGTCCGCATCTCCCATCTGGTCCTCAACCACATGAACCAGGATGAGGACGTGGAGTTCTTCGCCGATCCTCAGGAGATCCGCCAGCAGATCGTCCACCTGATCTCGGAGGAGATGAAGGTGGACGAGGCCATCGATGCCCTGGTGCGGCGCAAGATCGAGAGCCAGAAGCGCACCATCGTCGAGGGCTCCGACGAGTGGGACGTTGTCTACCGCAAGTACTACGAAGAGGAAACCGCCAGACACCGCAAGGTGATGCCGTAGCCTCCCGCTCGCCGGACGCCTAGCCTAACGCACTACCGAGAGCGGCGCGTCCAGCACCACGCTGTCCGGAGCTTCACAGGCCTTGGCTCCGCAAGGCTGGAAGCGCACCCGGACCCTGACCCGGCGTTCGCCGGGCTTCACGGCGGCGCGGTAGCGCGCCCCAACCACGATCACGTTCTCGCCGGCAAGAGCACCAAACTCGGCACCGCCCAGGCCTTGCCGGACCCGCTGCGGCAGCGGGAAGCGAGCCGGTGCCAGATCCAGGTCGAGGTCGGGCACGCTCACCGCCAGGCCCAGCAGACCCTTGAGCCCCGGATCGGGGGCGGCCACCCGCCAGCCGGCCTCCACGGCCATCGTTATCCGCAGCTCGAAAGCCTGGCCGGGCTTCACCGCGGCGGGCCGGGCCGTCACCGCGAACCGCACCGGCCCCGCGGAGGCCTGGGCCGGGTACTGGGAAGCCGCCAGAGCAGGCTGGGCGGGGCGGCCCAGGCTCTCGCCCAGCGCAGCGGCCAGCGACGAGAGGCCCCGAGGTGCCCGCTCCAGGTCGCCGGCAAACGCCTCCAGAGTGCGCCGCGCCAGTCCCGCATAACGAGTTTCACCGACGAGCCGGGCCAGTCGCAGCAGCACCGACGCCATCACCCCGTTCCCTGAGGGAAGCGGGCCGTCGAAGGCGGTGCGGGGACGAACCGGCAAGGGTCCGTGGGCGGCGTCGGTCGTGAAGAAGCCACCCCCTCCGGCGTCGAAGAAACGGGCGATGGCGGCGTCGGCCAGCCGCTGGGCCGCCGCCAGCCAGGGCTGCTCCCCGGTGGCTTGGTGGAGGTCGAGGAAGCCCTGAGCCAGGAAGGCGTAGTCCTCCAGGAAGGCCGAATCCCTGGGGGCACTCTCCCGCGCCGAACGAGCGAGGTTGTCCACACCTCCCAGCCGATCCAAGAGCGCACCGGCCGCGGTCCGCGCCAGTCTGAGGTCCGAGGGCCGCTCCAGCACCTGGCCGGAGGCGGCCAGCGCGGAGATGGCGAGGCCGTTCCAGGCCGCGATGGCACGGTCGTCGCCGGCGGCGGCGCGAAACGGGCCCTCGGGCGTGACCAGCTTGGCCATTCGTTCGGCGAGGCGCTGGGCCGGCCCCAGGTGGGAGAGGTCTCCGCTCACCTCCTGACCGCGGGCCAGCGCGGTGAGGCCGAGGGCCAGCTCGGCCAAGGTCTCGGGTTCGGCTCTCCCGGCAAGCTGGGCCAGGGCGCGATCGAGCTGCTGCTTCACCTTGGGATGGTCCGTGCGAGACGCCTCTTCGACCAGGAACAACGCGCCCGGCGTGGGATCGACCGCCTCCGCCAGGCCGATGAGGGCTCGCTCCAGAACCTCGGGTCCCAGCGCGTGCCGTGGCGGGCTCGGCCGCTGCCCGGCGCGCAGGGTCTCCGTTAAGTGAGTCGCCCGCTCCTCGGCTTGGGGACGTTCACTCCGGAACAGCCCGCCGCGTTCCAGGAGCAGGCTGCGGGTTTCCGGCGGCGAGCCCAACCGCCACAACCCGAAGGGCCGACTGTCTGGAATCAGAAGAACCAGCAGCGGATAGCGCGGCCCCGCCTCCTCGGCGTCGGGGAGGGCCGGGTCCCTCCCCTCGGCATCCGCCAGCATGGAGAACAGGTCATCGAGGTCGGGCCGATCCAGGCGTTCGGCGCGAATGAGCACCCAGTCGAGGCCCAGCGCCTGCACCGAGGCTGGGCTCGAGCCAAGAGCCGCCTCGCGGACCCGACAGGCCTCGCAGGCGTCATCGACCAGCAGCAGCAGAACCGGGCGGTTCTCGCGACGGGCCTGGTCGAACGCCTCTCGACCCCACGACCGCCAGACGAGACCGGCTGGAGGGTCACCGGCCAGGCTACTGCCGGGAAGCGGACCGCCCAGCAGGAAGCAGGTTGTCAGGAGGAGACGGAGATCGCGGTTGGCCACGGGGCATTCTAGCCGCCCCAGGGTCCTTGAGGCGTCAGCGCTGCGAGGGCCGGGGAGCGCTCAGCAACGTCAGCAGGCACAGTGCGACCGGTTCGCTCTCCACAGCCTCGGACGCCATCCGTCGCTGACCGCTGAGTGCCGGCCGCTGATCGCCCGGGTCCGGGCCTCGCGAGTCGCGCCCGTCCGCAGCCTTGACACGCCTCGGCCCGGGGCCTAGCCTGCCCTCGGCTCGCACTCGGGATACGGCGGGCCGTTCCCCTGGAGGCAGGCCATGACCAAGCTCCATCCCACCGGCGACTCCCTGCGCATGGGCGTGGCGGGGATCGCCCTGCTGCTGGCGGCGCAGCCTCCCCTCAAGGCTCAGGCCCCGCCGGCGTCCGGCCCAGGCAGCCCGGCGCCTTACGATGACGTCAACCCCTTCATCGGAACGGGAGGAGAGGGCCACACCTACCCCGGCGCCACCGTCCCCTTCGGCATGGTGCAGCTCAGTCCGGAAACCGACGTCCGCTACTTCCGCGAGAGCTTCCCCTGGGCTGCCGGCTATCGCCACAGCGACTCCACCATCTTGGGCTTCGCCCACACTCACTTCAGCGGCACCGGGCACTCCGATCTGGGAGATGTCCTGGTCATGCCTACCGTCGGCCCCTTGCAGCTCGAGCCGGGGTCCGCCGACAACCCCGACGCCGGCTACCGCTCACGCTTCTCCCACGACCAGGAGAGCGCCAGCCCCGGCTACTACTCCGTCTTGCTCCAAGACCATGCCATCAAGGCGGAGCTGACGGCCACCAACCGGGTGGGTGTCCATCGTTATACGTTTCCCGAGAGCCGCGACGCCCACCTGATCCTCGACTTGGTGAGCAGCATCTACAACTACGACGGCAAGGTCCTGTGGTCCGAGATCCGGGTCGAGAGCGATCGGCTGGTCACCGGCTTTCGCCAGACCAAGGGCTGGGCTCCCAACCGCCACCTCTACTTCGCCCTCGAGTTCTCGAAGCCCTTCTCATCCTATGGCCTGGTCAACGAGGCCGAGGAGCACTACCGCGGTTTCGGCAGGACCGGCCGCCTGCTCGAAAACTACCCCCAGGCCGCGGGACGGAAGCTGAAGGCCTACTTCAACTTCAGCACCCAACGAGATGAGCCGATGCTGGTCAAGGTCGCTCTCTCCTCGGTGGGGATCGACGGAGCCCTCAAGAACCTCCGGGCCGAGGTCCCCGGCTGGGATTTCGAGGGCGTGAAGCAGGCGGCCAAGGCGGCCTGGAGCCGTGAGCTCGGCAAGATCGCGGTAGAGGGCGAACAGAAAGAGCGACAGATCTTCTACACCGCGCTTTACCACACCATGCTGGCGCCCGTCACCTACATGGACGTGGACGGCCGCTACCGGGGCGCCGACCAGGCCATTCACCAGGCGCAGGGCTTCACCAACTACCACATCTTCTCGTTGTGGGACACCTACCGAGCTGCCCATCCGTTATTCACCATTCTTCACCCCCAGCGTAACGGCGAGATGATCCGATCCATGCTGGCCCACCGCGAGCAGAGCGTCCACGGCATCCTGCCTGTCTGGTCCTTCGGGTCGCAGGAGACCTGGTGCATGATCGGTTACCACGCGGTGTCGGTGATAGCCGACGCCTTCCTGAAGGGCATCACGAACTTCGATGCCACGGCCGCTTTCGAAGCGATGAAGGCCAGCGCCACCTATCGCGCCTATGGCGGGCTGGACGGCTACCTGAGGTACGGGTACGTCCCCGTGGACCAGGAGAAGGAGGCGGCATCGAAGACGCTGGAGTACGCGTATGACGATTGGACCATCGCCCAGATGGCCAGAGCGTTGGGTCGCCAGGACGATCACCGGCGGTTCCTCCAGCGGGCGGGCAGCTTCCGCAATATCTTCGATCCCGCCACCGGCTTCATGCGGGCCAAGAAGACCGACGGTTCGTTCCGTGAGCCCTTTGACCCCGTCTACGCGCAGTACGGCAGCGACTACACCGAGGGCAACGCCTGGCAGTACTCCTGGTACGTCCCCCACGACGTGCAGGGGCTGATCGACCTCCTGGGGGGCCCGGACCGCTTCGTGGCCCGCCTGGACCAGCTCTTCACCCTCCAAGTCAGCGAGGAGAAGTACAAGCACGTCGAGGACATCTCGGGCCTGATCGGCCAGTACGCTCACGGCAACGAACCCAGCCAGCACATCGCCTACCTCTACAGCTACGCCGGCCAGCCGTGGAGAACCCAGGAGCGGGTTCGGCAGATCATGACCACCCTCTTCGACAACACGCCGGAAGGCATCAGCGGCAACGAGGACTGCGGCCAGATGTCGGCCTGGTACATCTTCGGCGCCCTGGGTTTTTACCCGGTGAGCCCGGGAAGCCTGGAGTATGCGATCGGGGCCCCCCAGCTTCAGCGGGCGGCGATCGACCTCGGCAACGGGAAGACGTTCACGATGCGGGCCGAGAACCTCTCGACCGCCAACCTCTACATCCAGTCGGCGACCCTCAACGGACAGCCTTACGGCAAGGCCTACCTTCGCCACCAAGACATCATGGCGGGCGGAACCCTGAGCTTCGTGATGGGGCCGGCGCCCAATCGGTCCTGGGCGAGCGCCCCGGAGAGCGCACCCTATTCGATGAGCCGGACCCGGGGAGCGACGCCGCCCGCCGCGGCAACAGCCGCCCCCCCGGTCGCGGCCGGCCCTCCACTGGCCGTCCCGCCTGTCGCCACGGCGCAGCCTGCCCCGCCCTCGACCAAGCCGACCCTCGTGCCTTCCGTCAGGCCGGAGCCCCTCAATCGGCTGGCGCTCGCCGCTTCGGTCCGCGACGAGTTCCTCCACTCCTGGCAGGGCTACAAGCGCCATGCGTGGGGCCACGATGAGCTCAAGCCAGTGACCCGCACGCCTCACGATTGGTATGGCGAGACCTTGCACATGACGCCGGTGGACGCTCTGGACACCATGCTCATCATGGGGCTCACCGAGGAGGCGGATCGGACCCGGGATTTCCTGGCCGAGAACCTGTCGTTCGACAAGGACGTCACGGTCAAGAACTTCGAGATCACCATCCGGCTGCTCGGGGGCCTCCTCTCCGCCTACCAGATGACGGAAGACCGGCGTCTTCTCGCCCTGGCCGAGGACCTGGGGACGCGCCTGCTGCCGGCCTTCGACTCCCCCACCGGCATGCCCTACATGTACGTGAACCTCAAGACCGGCAAGGCCAGCGGGGCCAAGTCGAACCCGGCCGAGATCGGCACCCTGCTCCTGGAATTCGGCACCCTGGCCCGACTCACAGGCAAGGATGTCTTCTACGACCGGGCCAAGAGAGCGCTGGTGGGCTTGTTTGCTCGCCGGTCGAGGATCGGCTTGGTGGGGGAGGAGATCGATGTCGAGACCGGCGCTTGGGTCAGTCGCACCAGCCACGTGGGCGGCGGAATCGACTCCTACTACGAGTACTTGCTGAAGTGCGTGCAGCTGTTCGGCGACCGGGACTGCGGCAAAATGTGGCGAGAGAGCCGCCGCGCCCTCGACCGTTACCTAGCGGACGAGGAGGCGACCGGCCTCTGGTACGGCGAGGCGGACATGAGGACGGGGCGCAGGACCGCCACCACCTACGGCGCCCTGCACGCCTTCCTGCCCTCGGTGCTGGCTTTGGGCGGCGACCTGCACCGGGCTCGGCGGCTCCAGGACTCCGGCTTCCGGATGTGGACGCTCCACGGGATCGAGCCGGAAGTCCTCGACTACCGGGCGATGCGTGTGGTGAGCCCTGGCTATCAGCTTCGGCCGGAGATCATCGAGTCCGCCTACTACCTCCATCGCCTCACCAAGGACCCGCGGTACCTGGACATGGGCCGGACCTTCCTGGACGATCTCAAGCGGCACTGCCGGACCGAGAGCGGGTACACCACCCTGAAGAGCGTCGTGACCAAAGAGAAGGGCGACCTGATGCCCAGCTACTTCCTGGCCGAAACGCTCAAGTACCTCTACCTGCTTTTCCACCCTCAGACGGTGGAACCGAACGGCGCCGTCTTCAACACCGAGGCCCACCCGCTCCGGAGGACCTGGTAGGCGCTGCTGAGCCTTCGAAGGCAGACTGGACGCAGGGGCTGACGCTTCGGGCAGCTCCTGGATCCTGGACAAGCGTCCCCAAAGCGGAGAGGATCGGCGGATGAGGCTCCTCATCAACACTCTTCTCGGTCTCGCCCTGATCGGGGTCGGCTCGGCACCGGCGTCGCCCGAGACCGCGGCACCCCGCCCGCTACTGGTGACGGTGGACGATCTGCCGCTCACCGGAGCCGCCCCTGACTCGCCGGCCGAGCGGCGCGCGCTCACCCGGGCGCATCTCGCCGCACTGGGAGCCCAGGGCATCCGCGCCGTCGGCTTTGTGACCTGGAAGAACGTCCGGGGGCCGGCGGATGTCGAGCTCCTGAAGATGTGGCTGGACGCGGGCCACGAGCTGGGCAACCACTCCGACCAGCACCTGAGCTACACCACGACCGAAGTCGAGGCCTATCGTGCCGACATCGAAGGCGCCCGCGCGCGCCTGCAAGAGCTGCTGGCACACCGCGACCGTCAGCTGCGCTTCTTCCGATTCCCGTTCCTCCGCGAGGGCGACAGCGAGGAGAAGCTCGATGCCATGCGTCGCTATCTGGCCGAGAGCGGCCAGCGCAACCTGGCCGTGACCATCGACAACCAGGACTGGTCGTTCGACCGGCCTTTCGTGGAGGCGCGACGCAGCGGCGATCGCCGGCGGCAGGCGGAAGTAGCCGCCGACTACCAGTCGGCTCTGCGGCTGGCGGTGCGGCACCACGAGGCCGCCGGCGACCGGCTCCTGGGCCGACCGGCTCCGCAGGTGCTGCTGCTGCACGCCAACTCGATAGGCGGCTCCGAGTGGCCCCAGCTCTTCGCCTGGCTGGCGAAGAACGGACACCGCTTCGCAGACGCCGACGAGGTCCTCGCCGATCCCGCCTTCTCCGATCTGCCCCGGGTGGTGGCGCCCTACGGTTATGGACTGTGGGACCGTCTGAGCCAGCTCCGCGACGAGACCGAGGCCAAGCGGGCGGTGGCGGCGCTCCTCACCACCCAGGCTGAGGCCTGGACGACAGGCGACCTGCATGCGTTCTGCGCGGTCTACGCCGACGACGCCCTCTTCATCTCGCCCAGCGGCCAGACGCGCGGACGGCAGGCGGTGCTGGAGCGGTACCGCAAGCGCTATCCCGACCGGGCGGCGATGGGCACGCTGACCCTGGAGGTGATCGAGATGCGTCCGCTCTCGGGCGTGGAGGTCACGCCGCAGGGTGACGCTGTGCCCGGCCACGTCCACGGCCTGTCGGTGGCGGCGCGTTGGACGCTGCGTTACCCGGAGAAGGAGACCGCCACCGGCCTCACGCTCTTGGTGCTGCGTCGCGACGGCAAGGCCTGGCGCATCGTGCAGGACGCGTCGTTCTGACCGTTGAGGGTCAGGCCTCCGGGGCCGGAGCCGCAACCACGGCCGCCGGCCGGCGCGCGGTCACCGCCAGCGCGATGCCACCCAGGACCAGAATGCCAGCGGCCAGCAGACGCAGCGTGACCCTCTCGCCGAGGAACAGCACGCCGCCAACCGCCGCCAGCACGGGCACCGCGAGTTGGACCATCGCCGCCCGCGCCGGGGTCAGGCCCCGAAGCGCCAGGAACCAGACCGCGTAGCCCACACCGGAGGTGAGAGCACCCGAGGCCCCCGCCAGCAACACACCGCCGGTGGACAGGTGCGCCTGGCCGATCGCGAGCAGGCTGGCGGCCAGAGCCATGGGAACGGTGCGCGCGAAGTTGGAGGCGTTGTCAGCCACCGCATCGGGGGAGGCGCGCCCGCGCAACGAGTAGGCGCCCCAGGCCACTCCTGCCAGCGCCATCAGGAGCGTGCCAGCGGGATCGGGTGACGTTAGGCCAGGGCGGGTCAGCAGGACTAGACCCAGCAGCGAGACGGCGAGGCCAACCCACTCGGCGGACCGCGGTCGCTCGCCGGCGGCCAACCCCCAGCCGATCATCGTGGCCTGAACCGAACCGAACAGGACGAGGGCTCCCACCCCCGCATCGAGTCGCAAGTAGGCGAAGGAGAAGAAGGCGGCATAGGCGAAGAGCGCCAGCGCCGACAGCCAGCTTCCGGTCGAGCTTCCTCCTCCTCGACCCGTCAGTCGCGCCACCAGGACCAGGGCCAGCGCACCCGAGGCCAGCCTGACGCTGGTGAAGCTGGCCGCATCCACCAAGCCCGGGCGGAGGGCGGCGCGGCACAGCAAGGAGTTGGCGGCGAAGGCCAGGAGCGCGACCGTGGTGAGGGCCACGGTGGCGGCGGTTCCGAGTCGGGGCCGGACGCTGTCGTGCTTCACGCTCGGCGGATCATACCCAAGGTGGCCGGGAGCGGGCCGGCTCGATCTGCGGTAACCTGCGCAGGCGATGAGGGTCAACGAGTCCGGTGAGGCGGGTGCTCCGGGACGGGAGCCCGAGGGTTTCCACACCGCCATGGTGCATCTCTACCGCGGGGAGATGCAGCGGATGACGGTTTGGCGGAGCCGGCTGGACACCACCAGCAACTGGGCCATCCTGCTGACCACCGGCATGACCACCTTCACCCTGGGGTCGCCGAACATCCCTCACTACATCCTGCTGCTGGGCCTGGCCCTGATCGGCATCTGCATGCTGATCGAGGCGCGCCGCTACCGCCACATGCTCCACAGCAAGTGGCGCCTCCAGGTGATGGAAGCTCACTACTTCGAGCGCCAGCTTCGCCCTTTGGGGAGCGCGTCTGACGCGGAATGGAAAGCGCAACTGGCCGACGACCTGAAGCAGCCCGCCATGAAGACCAGCCTCTTCATGGCCTTCCGCCTCCGCCTGCGGCGCAACTACCTGCTGCTCGTGTACTTCATCAGCGCGGTCTGGCTGACCAAGGTGTTCCTGCACCCCCAGGGCGCCCAGGACCTCACCGAGTTCTACCAGCGGCTGGTGGTCGGCGAGATGATCCCGAGTTGGTTTGTGGCTATCACCGCTGGGCTCTTCGTGGTCGGCAGCACGGCGCTGGCCGCGGTCTCACCGAGCGAGGAAGCACTCGACCTCTCACCCAGGCCCTAGCTGCTTGTGGCTCTGGTTGTTGAGTTCGTCTTGCATGGCCTTGGCGATCGTGGAATGCTGGTTTTCGTGGCACCCCGAGCGCGCGGAGGTGCTGGACTTCGGCGCGCGCTAGGCATGGGTCAGCCCACGGTCCCCGGAAACCGGCCTTGGCCGGTGATTCCGCTGCGGTAGCGGGGTATCCGGCCGACGAGGCCGGAGCGACAAAGGAGACTCGAGTGCTCAAGGAGTTCAAGGAATTCGCGGCCAAGGGCAACGTGCTGGACATGGCGGTCGGCGTCATCGTTGGCGCAGCCTTCGCCACCATCGTCAGCTCGTTTGTCGCAGACATCTTGATGCCGCCTATCGGGCTGGTGGTGGGCAACGTCGACTTCTCGGACCTCTTCCTGGTCCTGAAAAGGGGCGCCAACGCCGGTCCCTACCTGACTCTCGCCCAGGCCAGGGAAGCCGGTGCGGTGACGCTCAACTATGGCGCCTTCCTGAGCAAGGTGTTGAGCTTCCTCATCGTCGCCTTCTCGGTGTTCCTGGTGGTCCGCGGCTTCAACCGCCTCAAGAAGCAGGATGCGGCCGCAGCGCCGCCGCCGCCATCGCCGGAGGTCACGCTGCTCACAGAGATCCGGGACAGCCTGAAGGCCCGCGGCTGATCGGCCGATTCCCCCCTCAGCCGGCGGTCGGGTGCTGCCTGAAGGCGAGGCCGGATTCCGCGATGAGCCGCCGGTAGACGTCCTCCAGGCCCACGGCGTAGGCATACGGCTCCTGGTGGACGATCTCGCGGATCCCCGCCTGGATCGCCTCCTTCGCGCAACCGAAACAGGGGCGCAGCGTCGTGTACAGCGTCCCACCGTTAGTAGCGGTGCCGTGGCGAGCCGCCAGCACGATCGCGTTTTGCTCCGCATGCACGCACACGCAGGCGTCGTAGCCCTCTCCGGGAGCGGCGTCCGACAGGCAACGCGGACAGCCCCCGTCGGTGCAGTTACGGACCCCGATCGGGGTCCCGTTGTACCCGGTGGCGATGATCGCCTTCTGAACCACGATCAAGGCACCCACCCGCCGGCGGCAGCAGTTCGACCGGACCGCCACCGCGCGGGCGATCGTCATGTAGTACTCGTCCCAGCCGGGCCGCTCCATGGCCGCCGATCATACGCCTAAGGGCCGGCATCCCGAAGGGCAGCGGCTGCTGGCCAGCGATTCCGCATCTTCTCGGAGGACAGTGTGCCGACTGGGTTTCGAGGGACTGAGCATTCGCTTGAGGCCACTGGTCCAGGGCGACGCAATCCGCGGGCTGGCCAGGGCCAAGGCCTGGGCCGAACACGGTGGGGC
>DATECU010000250.1:0-4904 GCA_035286745.1 Vicinamibacteria bacterium
CCCTCGAAGGCCAGCAGGGCGAAGCGATCGCCCTGCAGCCGCTGCACCAGGGAGAGGAGAGCCGTTTTGGCCAGGAACAGCCGGCTGCCCGGCACGTCCTCGGTGGCCATGGAGCCCGAGGTGTCGAGGATCAAGACCAGATCCACCCCCTCGCGCTCCACCTTCTCCCGCACCACCCCCCATTGGGGCCGTGCCAGGGCCAGGATCAAGCCGGCGGCTCCCAGCGTGATCAGCGTTATGCGGAAGGGCCGCCAGAAGCGGCCCGGCTGCACCAGGACCCGGGGCCACAGCGGGCGCGCCACCAGGCGCGCCGTCCGCTCCCGGTCGCGCCGGGTGGCCCAGGCCTCGGCGAGTACCAGGAGCGGCAGGGTCAGGAGGGCCCACAACCAGGCTGGGGCAGCGAAGCTCATGCCGGGGCCACCCGCAGGCCGGAGAGCCACAGCAGCCCGGCGCCCGCCAGCAGCAGGCCGGCCAGGGCCAGGACCGGGGGATAGAGCTCCTGGTAGCGCCGGTAGGAGGAGATCTTGATCTCGCTCTTCTCCAGGCGATCGATGCGTTCGAAGATGGTCCGCAGCGAGTTGGGGTCGGTGGCCCGGAAGAACTCGCCGCCGGTCTGGGCGGCGATCCGCTTCAGCAGGCCCTCGTCGATGGCGACCGGGATGTTCACGGGGCGTTTGACGGCCTGGCCGGTCGCGGGATCGCGGACTTGGATCGGCATGGGGACCTTGCCGCCCCTGCCGACCCCCACCGTGTAGACGCGGATCTCCATGGCCCGGGCCAGATCGGTGGCGGTCCCGGGGTCAATCTCGCCGGCGTTGTTGGCCCCGTCGGTGACCAGCACGATGACCTTGCTGCGGGCTGTCGAATGACGCAGCCTGGTGAGCGAGGTGGCTAGACCGGAGCCGATGGCGGTGCCGTCGGGGAGCTGGTGCAGCTTCACGTCCTCGAGCTGGCGCAAGAGGACCGCGGTGTCGGTAGTGGGCGGCGCCTTGGTGAGGCTCTTGCCTCCGAAGATCACCAGACCTACCCGGTCGTGGGTGCGCCGCCTGACGAATTCGGCCACCACTTCCTTTGCCACCCCCAGTCGGTTCTGAGGCTGGAAGTCCTCGGCGGCCATGGAACCGGAGACGTCGAGGGCCACCACGATGTCGATGCCGCGGGTGGTGGCGTCCTCTTTCGACGAGCCCAACTGGGGCCGGGCCTGGGCCACCGCCGCGAGAATGAGGCCCAGCGCAGCCGCCAGCAACGGAAGATGCCTGAGATGCACTCGCCAGGAGCTCTGGCCTTTGGCCAGTCGCGCCGCGCCCGGAAAGCTCACCACTCGGGCCCGCTGCCGCAGCCGGGCCATCAGCAGAACCAGCGGCCCCAGGAGTCCCACCAGCAGCCAGAGCGGCTCCGCCAAACGTATGGCCCCCAAGCCCATCAGGCCACCCTCTCTTGGGTCGCTGGCTGGGGCCGTAGCCTGGCTTCCAGGCCCAAGACCACCTCGCGCACCGCCCGCGAGTGGCGTTCCGCCTCCGCCCGCTGGCCCAGCCCCTGCGCGAACTTCACCTGGTCGGCGGCCGAGGCCAGGTCCCTAAGCGCGTCGGCGAAGGCATCGGCGGCAGGGTGCTGGCGCAGGAAGCCCACCATCTCGGTGGTGGTCATCTCCAGCACCGGCGCGGCCAGCCGGCGCTCCAGGTATCGTTTGGCGATGCCGGCGAGGGCGATGTAGAAGGGCCGGAGCGTGTTGCGGCCGAGCAGGGTGGAGCCAAGGAGGGCGTCCAGAGCTTCCAGAGCCTCCACGTCAGGCGCCTGGACCACCACGGTCTCACGAGCGGCTCGGCGCCGCCGCCGCCACCAGGCCCAGAAGAGGGCCACGGCGCAGACCACCGCCAGCACCGCCGCCACTACCAGGGCGACGAAAAAGGCCCGGCCGATCGACAGGCCCAAGGGGCCTCGGATGTCGACCAGCTTCCGGTCCTGCGGGTCCTTGGGCAGGACGGACACGATGCGCACGGAGATGGGCTCGGTTTCCACCTCGCCCTGGCTGCCGTCGGCGAGCCGATAGCCCACCTTGATGGGAGGGACCGCGACCTCACCAACGGCGAAGACGGCGGCCTGATAGCTGCGGCTCTCCCGCCTGGCGTTGGCGTTAGTCGAGGTCACCCCCGGCTTGGCGCGCAGCTCCACCTTATCGTCGCCCGCTTCCGGCGGAAAGGTCCAGGCGGTGCCCTGGGGGCCGCGCGCCCTCACCTCCACCTCGAAGCGCTCCCCCACCGTGAGCCGCGTCTTGCTGGGCTTGGCGGACACCTCGGGATCGATCCGAGCCTCGGCGGTCGCGGCGAGCACGAACAGGCTGAGGCACGCGAACCGCCTCATCGGCGCTTCTCCCGCGCCTTGAAGAAGTTGGCCAGCGGGCGCTGGTAGGCTTCGGCGGTGGAGAGAGCCAGCACGTCGACGTTGGTGCGGCGGAAGATCTGGGCCGCCTGGCTTCTGGCCGCCACCTGGAGCAGGCGGCGGGTCGCCCTATCGGCGGTGTCCGCCACCACCACCTGGCCCGTCTCCGGGTCCTGTAGAGCGATGAGGCCGGCGGCCGGCACCTCGGTCTCACGGGGATCGAAGAGCTGCAGGGCGATCACGTCGTGCCGCCGCCGCAGGATCCCCAGCGAGCGCTCGTAGCCCTCGGTCTGGAAATCGGAGAGCACGGCCACGATGCCCCGGCGCTTGAGCACCCGTTGGGCGAAGCGTAAGGCTCCGGTCAGGTCGGTGCCCCGCCCCAGGGGCTCGACGGCCAAGAGGTCCCTCACGATGCGCAGCGCATGGTCCCGGCCCCGGGCCGGGGCCACGTAGGCCTCGATCCGGTCGCTGAAGAAGACCGCTCCCACCCGGTCGTGGTTGGCCACCGCCGAGAAGGCCAGCACCGCGGCCAACTCGGCCGTGTAGTCGCGCTTGGTGAGGTACTCGGAGCCGAAGCGCTGGGAGCCGGAGAGGTCGATCAGCAGGAGCAACGTGAGGTCGCGCTCCTCCACAAACTTCTTCACGTAAGGCGCGCCCATGCGGGCGGTCACGTTCCAGTCGATGCTGCGCACCTCGTCGCCGGGCTCGTACTCCCTGACCTCGGCGAACTCCATGCCTCGGCCCTTGAAGACGGCGTGGTAGGAGCCCACGATCCCCGACTCCAGCAGGGTGCGGGTGCGGATCTGGATGCGGCGGATCTTTTGGAAGGTCTCGCGGGTCAGGACCGCGGCCGACACCGCTCCCCCACCCTCCGGCGAGGGCCGGGACGTGGTTCGGCGCTGGCGGCCCCACATGGTCGACTGGCTCCCCGAGACCGGCTAGGGCACCACCACCCGCTCCAGGATGCGGTCCACCACCGTCTCCGTGGTCACGTTCTCCGCCTCCGCCTCGTAGGTGAGCAAGATGCGGTGGCGCAGCACGTCCCTCGCGATCTCCTTCACGTCCTCCGGCACCACGTAGCCGCGGCCGCGCAGGAACGCCACCGCCCGGGAGGCCTCGGAGAAGGCCAGGGTGGCGCGCGGGGAGGCGCCGAACGCGATGAGATGGCCCAGCTCGGAAAGGCCCACCTGCTTCGGCTGGCGAGTGGCCGACACCAGGTTCACCATGTAGTCGCGCAGGCGATCGTCGACGAAGACCTCGCGCACCCGCCGGCCCAGGCTGCGCACCGCATCGCCCGAAAGGACCTTGGCTAACGGCGGGATCTCACCCGACATCATGCGATCCAGGATCTGGCGCTCTTCCTCTTTCTTGGGGTAGTCGACCTTGGCCTTGAGCAAGAAGCGGTCCACCTGCGCCTCGGGCAAGGGATAGGTGCCTTCCTGCTCGATCGGGTTCTGGGTCGCGAACACCAGGAACGGCTCGGGCAGCGGGTGCGTGGTGTCGCCCAGCGTCACCTGGCGTTCCTGCATGGCCTCGAGCAACGCCGACTGGACCTTGGCGGGAGCCCGGTTGATCTCGTCGGCCAGGAGCAGGTTGGTGAAGACCGGCCCCTTGCGGGCCACGAACTCGCCGGTCTTCTGCTGGTAGATCATGGTGCCGATGAGGTCGGCCGGCAGCAGGTCGGGAGTGAACTGGATGCGCGAGAAGTGGAGGTCCAGGACCTGGCCCAGCGTCTTCACCGCCAGCGTCTTGGCCAGGCCGGGAACGCCTTCGACCAGCAGATGACCGCGGCAGAGCAGCGCCACCATCATGCGCTCCACCAGGCCCTTCTGCCCCACGATCACCTTGCGCACCTCGGCCATGGCCGATTGGATCTGGAGCGACTCCTCCCGAACCGCCTCGTTCAGCCTGGTGATGTCGACGTCAGCAGACGTTGCCATTCCCTCTCCTCAGTTGACCCATGGAGGGCGGCGGACCGCCCCGACGGCTTAGGACGACGGCGCGCGCCCGAAGGACGCGCGTCTCGCGCAGGCACGCGAAATGACGATGCTAGCCTCGCCCGCGGGCACCGTCAACAACGTGGAGCGCAAGACGTGCCGGGGACGGCGGGAAGGCAAGACCTCTCGGGGAATCGCGAGCGTGCCCCGGGGTCAGTCCCGGGCCTCGCGGATGGGCAGGGGGGTCACCTGGTTGGTCCGAGCCAGCACGATGTCGATCAGGGAGTGGAAGTCGCGACGACTGCCCAGCCGCTCCCGCCCCTGGCGGAGCGCCTCCTCGAAGCTCTCCTGCCGGGTGAGGGCGACCGTCTCCAGCGGAACCAGCTGGCGCTCGTAGATGCGAGACACCACCTCGCGGTAGGCGCCCTTGCGAAGCTGCCAGGGCACACGCTGTCCCACCAGCTCCGCCGCGGCGTCGGCATCGGCGGCGGCACCGTCGGGCTGTCGCTTGGCCTGCTCGAAGTCGGCGTGGTCGTTCGGGGACCGCCAGTAGCCGGGAAAGGCGTGACCCTCGAGGATGAAGATCAC
>DATECU010000251.1:0-23545 GCA_035286745.1 Vicinamibacteria bacterium
GAGCTTCTCCGCCGTGCCGTTCACCAGACGCAGCCGAGCCACCGCGATGGGCTTCGGCTGCTCCGGGGTGACCACCCGGGGAGCGGGGCGCCCCGCGGCCCAGCCGAGCAGGAGGAGGAGCAGCCCCGGGCGGAGCATGAAGCCGGCTTACTTCTTCCTGGCCGCCACGGCCTTGGGCCGGGGGGCGGGAGTCGCGGCCTCCGACTGGTAGTAGTGGTAGTAGTAGCCCTTGGCCTTCATGTCCACGGCATTCAGCACCACCCCCAGGAAGTTGGGGCAGGCCTTCTTGAGGGTGGCGATGCTGCGTTTGATGAGCTTCTTGTCCACCTGGTTGTGTTGCACCGTGAACACCGCCATGTCGGCGTGACGGGCCAAGAGCAGGGCGTCGGTGACGGACGCGATAGGTGGCGAGTCCACCAAGATCCACTCGAAGTGGCGCTTCAGGTGCTGCAGGAAGTCGCCGACCGACTTGCGGGCCAGGATGGCGGGAGGGTTAGGGGGCAAGGGGCCGGCGGTCAGCGCGAACAGGTTGGGAATCCGGGTGGGCCGTATCAGGCTGTCCAGGTCCTCGTGGCGGACGAAAAAGTCGGTAAGGCCGGGTTCCCGGGTGAGTCCCAACCGGCCGTGAAGCTGGGCGCGGCGGAGATCGAAATCCAGCACCACCGTCTTCTCCCCGGAGGAGGCCAGCAGCTTGCCGATGTTCACGAGCGTAGTGGTCTTGCCCTCGTGGGGGGCGGTCGAGGTGATGAGCACCACCTGGCCCCCCTCGTCCCTGCGGGCGAAGATGAGGGAGGTGCGCAGGTTCTGGTAGGCCTCGGTCACCAGGTGGACGTTGGACTCGTCGTACTTGGGTACCGCCGCCAACAGGTCGACGTGCAGGTAGCGTTCGATCTCCTCGGGGTCCTTGATGGTGTTGTCCAGGTAGTCGCGGACCAGGACCAGGCCCACGCCTAGCGCAATGCCCACCAGCAGCGCCAGGGCGGCGATCTTCTTCTTCTCGGGCCGGATCGGGGTTCGGGGTGGGGAGGCTCGCTCCACCACGGTGACGTTGTTGCTGCGGATGGAGGCCGCGATGTCGGTCTCGTTGAGCTTTTGCAGCAGCACCTCGTAGAGGTTCTTGGAGGACTCCGCCTCCTTCTTCAGGGCATCGAGCTCGGCACCCTTGCGGCTCTGGGAGGCGGCCTGGGCCTTCTGGTTCTCGATGGCGTTTCGGATCTCGGTCTCCCGCTTCTGAAGCTGGGAGAGCTCGGCTTCGAGACCGCTCACGATCTGGGATGCCCGTTCGTCCCGGGCCCTCCGAATCTGGTCGATCTGGGCCTGGATCTTCTGCACCTCGGGGTGGGCTTCTCGGTACTTCTCCTTGAGCCGGGACAGGTCGAGGTTCAAGGTAGCCAGCTGGCCGGAAAGGGAGAGTGCGATCGAATCGCCCGCCACCTGAGGAACCGTGTCCAGGCTCTGGCCTCTGGCCCGCATCTGGCCGACCTGCTTGAGGGCTGCCTCCAGGGCGATGCGCCGACCCTGGGCCTCGATGTAGTCCTCGTTGAGCTTGGTGATGGAGGTGGTGACCGCGGAGACACTGCCTTCGGGCACGAACAGGTCCTGGGTCTGGTAGCTCTTGAACAGCTTGTCCTGCGCCTCACGCATGGCCTTCTGGGTCGCCGACAGCCTCTCTTGCAGCCAGTCGTAGGCCTTCCTGGCCGACTCGATGCGGGAGGACAGGACCTGCTCGATGTAGACCTCGGCCAGGGTGTTGGCCCACAGGGCCGCCTCCTTGGGATCGGTGTGGGTCACCAGCACGTTGACCAGGCGGCTCTCCGGCACCGGATCCACGGCCACCTGAGTCATGAAGAGCCCCCCTGGGTCGGGGTGGTCCTTGAAGGGCGGCCGGTCCTTGAGCTTCAGGCGCTCCACCGCCGCCTCGCCCACGCTCTTGGAGCGCAGCACCTTGAACTGGGTGTTGTAGAAGTCGGCGTTCTGCCAGTAGTTGCCACCACCCATGAGGGCGTCGGTGACGGTCATGAAGGTGGGGGTGGGCGGCTCGATCTGGATCATGGCGGCGGCCCGGTACTCGGGGGTCTGCAGGTAGCCCAGAAGCACGCCCAGAAGCCCCGCCACCAGGGCCGCGGTGACCACCAGGTAGCGCCCGCGCCACAGGGTGTCGAGGTAGTAGCGGAGGTCGAGATCGGATGAGCCGGCGGCGGGATGGGCCTGCGCCAAGGGATCTCCTTAGAAGACGCGCCGGGAAACCGAAACCACGTCGTTAGGCATGAGAGCGGGATCCTGTTGCTTGCCGTTGCGAATGGACTTGAGGTCCAGCTCCAGGATGGTGCTCTTGCCGGTCTCCGCGTCCAAGCGGCGGACCCTGACATTGCTGCTGCCGAAACGGGTCAAGCCCCCGGCCATCGAGATCGCCCCGGTCAGGGTGAGGTCCCCTTCCAGCAGGTACCGGCTGGGGCGGGCCACCTCGCCCTCCACCGTCACATAGTACTTCGGCGAGGCGGCGATGATGTCTCCGGTCTTCAGCACCACCTCCAGGTTGATCTGGTCCTGCAGGGAAAGGGAGCCCGAGCCCAGGCGAATGCGGAGGGTCTTCTCGCCCCCCTCGAAGCCGCCCTCAAGGCGGGTGATCACGATCTCGCCGGAGGCTCGGGGCGTGAAGCCCCCAGCCTCGACCAGCACGTCGATGAGCCGGGTGCGGCCCCGCAGGGGTTTGCGGCCGGAGCTGTTCACCTCCCCCAAGACGGTCACGAACTGGCTCTGGAACTCCCGGACCTTGACGTCCACCTGCGGGTTCACCAGGTAGTCGCGGGCCAGGAGCGTGGTGAGCTTGTTCTTCACCTCGCTGACGGTGAGACCCGCCACCTGCACTTCACCGAGCAAGGGAAGAGCGATGCTCCCGTTCGTCTGGACAGCTGGGGCGCGCGACAAGTCCTCGTTGCCGAAGACCGTGACCTCCAGCACGTCTCCGGCCCCCACCCGGTAGTCGGAGTTGGCGGCAGCAGGCGAAGGGCTGGCCGCAGCTTCGGGAGAGGGTGATGGCGGCGGGCTCTGGGCCAGAGCCGACACCGAAAGGAGCGCCGCAGCGGCCAGCAGCAGGGCCCTCAAGGCCGGTGCTCCCCGTAGACGCCGAAGCCGACCTGGATGGTGAAGCCGTCCAGGTCGGTGTCCAGCCGGCTCAGGTTGGAGCGACGCCGGTCGCGGCGGTAGTCGGCCCTGACGTAGGACCAGCGGGTGAGCGGCCGGCCCAGGCCCATGGTCCAGCCGAGGAGGTGGTCGGCGCGAGGTTCGCCGATCTCGGCGGCCGGGGTGCGATAGTCGTTGGATCGGTACTCCACGCCGCCACGGACGGCCAGCGAGAAAGGCAGCGGCAGGCCCACTTCGACGCGGGCAGCGGAGGACACGTAGAAGCCGTTCTCTTCGAAGGCGGAGATCTGGGTATCGCGGCTCATGGTCAGCGTGAGGCTCGAGGCCCGGCTGAACTCCTTCCGAATACGCCCGTCAACAGTGAAACCCCCGTAGCTTCGGCCTCCCTCGCCCGCCTCCGGGTTCCGCTGGATCTTGTAGCCAAGGCTCACCGCCAAGTTGAGGAGGGACGCCAGCTCTCCCTCGACGGTCAGCAGACCCCCCTGAGCGTGGGACGCGGCTTGGGGTCGTGCCTCCGGCCGGGAAACCCGCTTGTAAGCGTACACCAGAGAACCGTGGGCGTTCGGCGTCAGCTCATAGCGGAGGCCGGCGGTCGCCCGCTGCGTCTGGTGGGAGATGAAGCCTGCTTCATCGACCAAGTCCACCGCGTCGAGGCCCAAGCTCCCCTGGAGATCGAGGCGCGAACCGGTGAAGGTCCTGAGGCCCAGGTCCAGGCTTTGGTGCGTGAATCGCCCCAGCTTGAAGAAGTACTCGCGTCCGGGATCGACTTCCGTCGTCTCCAGGACGCCGCGGGCGTAGTGAGCGTCGGCTCGGGCCTGCAGGAGGCGAACCGGGAGCACGAGTGCGGCGTTGGCCAGATGGGTGGTGGACCCCACCACGGCAAAGGCTGAACCGTTGCGGACGCGGGCTTCGTAGCTGGCCTCGAGCTGGGCCGGACCCAGTGGCGTGTCGAACGCCATCCGCGGCCTGAGCTCGAAGTAGTCGTCACGCACCGGGGTCGCCGTCTCCAGCGTGGCCTGGGCATCCACGTAGACAAGGTCGCCCTGCGGGCGCATTCGAAGCGGCCCCAGGGCGAGCCCGGCTCGGTCGTCTTCCGCGGGCTTGTCCGCCATGGGGAGAGCCTTCTTCTCGAGCTCCGGAGGCAAGCTGGCCGGGGACGGGAAGATCCGGGCGTAGAGGCTGCGCAGGTCGCTCGCCTCCTCAGACTCGCCAGACACGGGCGGCTGACTCGGCGCGGGAAAGAGGGCGGCAGCGGCGGCGGCCAGCGAAGGCGGCGCCGGGGTGGGCGCGGCGCTGGGCGTCGGGGTGGGCGCCGGTCTCGGGGTCGCCGCGGCCACCGGGGTGGGCACGGCGCTGGGCGCCGGTGTAGGCGTGGGTCTCGGGGTCGCCGTGGCCACCGGGGTGGGCACGGCGCTGGGCGCCGGGAGCGGCTCCCGCAGCGCGGTCTCCGGACTGCCCGCCGCCGGCCGTGGGTGGAGGAGGGCGGGGGCTGAGACCAGGGCGGCCATGCCCGCCCGGTGGTCCGCCTCGCCGAAGAGGATGGTGAGCGTGGCCTCCTGCCGGCGGACCTCGAAGGGCACCTCCGGCGCCACCCCAATCCTCACCGACAGGCTGGCGGGCGTCCGCTCCAGGCGGATGGACTGGAGCGGCAGCAGGGCTTGAAGCGCGGGCAGGTGGGCGGGCGCATCGGCACGAACCGAGAGCACCAGGTAGGCGCCGTCCCGGGCCAGACCCACCTCACGCAGTGGTCCGGCGGAAACCACGCTGACCGCCGGGCGACCGTCCAGCCGCTCGGAGCCCACGCTCAGGATGCGCGGCTGTTCGCCGCCGAGCGCTACCGCCAGCAGCCAGGCCGGGTTCACCGCCGCTCTCCTCGCGGAGTCCGGCGCCGCTCACGGAACATCAGGATCAGCAGCAGGGCCACGAAGCCGGCGGTCTGCAAGAGCACCAGGAAGCTCTGGCCGGCGGTGGCGTGAGTCAAGGAGGCGGCACCCAGACCTAGAGCGAAGGTCATCAGGTAGACGAAGAGCACCGCGCCCCGCTGGCTGAAGCCCAGGGAAACCAGACGGTGAGAGAGGTGGCGGGCGTCTCCCACGTAGATGGGCCTTCTCTCGACGACTCGGATCACGATCACGGTGAAGGTGTCGATCAGAGGAACCGCCAACACCACCACCGGCATCAGGATCGGGAACAGGGTGCTGGAGGCGTGGGACACATAACGCTCGAGCAGGGTGAGGGAACCCATCAGGTAGCCGATGAAGTGGCTTCCGCAATCCCCCAGGAACACCGAGGCCGGGTGAGCGTTGTAGCGCAGGAAGCCCAACAGGCTGCCCAGGAAGGCCACCAGCAGCAAGCTGATGAAGAACTCGCCCAGCAGCCAGGCGTTCAGCAGAAAGACCCCGGAGGCCACCACCGCCACCCCGGAAGCCAGGCCGTCCATGTTGTCGAGCAGGTTGAAGGCGTTGGTCATGCCCACCAGCCAGAAGAGGGTGACCAGCCAGTTCAACCAGTCGTACGGCATGAACGAGGTCTTGACGTCGGCCGCGATCAACACCACCGCCGCCGCCACCTGGCCCAGGGCCTTCACGCCTACTGGAAAGCGCTCGCCCAGGAGATCGTCGAGGAACCCGACCAGAAAGGCCAGGGCGGCTCCCGAGAGCATGGCCGCCAGTTGGATCTTGACCTTGGGCGCGTCCTTGAGCAGCAGCAAGGGGCCGCCCAGAAGCGCCCGCGCCCAGTCCTGCTCGCTCAGCATGGGGATCAGCACATAACCGGTCACCACCACCGCGGTGAAAGCCAGGAAGACCGCGGTGCCGCCCAGGCGGGGCATGGGCTGCTGGTGGACCTTGCGCGCGCCGGGCTGGTCGAGCACGCCCAGGCGATGGGCCAGCAGCTTCGACCCGGGCACCAGGAGCAGGCTCAGCACGCCGGTGCTCAGAAAGACCAGAGCCGCGAAGAGCGCGAAGCTCACGATGGCACCTGTCCCAGACGGCGGGTGAGCTGCTCGCGGTAGAGCTGGTCGACGTCGCTCAGGAGTCGGCTGACCGAGTGCAAGGCCAGAACATGGGCGCGACCCCTCTGCCGCCGGGCTTCGACCAGTTCACCGCCGGAGAGGGTGGCCAGCACCGCCGCGGCTAACGCCTGAGGATCGGCGGTCGGCACCAGAAGGCCGTGCTCACCGCCGCCGAGCAGGTCGGGCGTGCCGCCCACCGCCGTCGCCACCACCGGCCGCCCGGCTGCCAGGGCTTCGATCAAGGCCACCGGGGTGCCCTCGTTGCGGGAGCAGTTGACGACCAGATCGAGGTCGCCGAAGACCTCCGTCATGTCCGAGCGCCAACCGTGAAAGAACACGGCCGAGCCCAGGCCCAGCTCTCGGGCCAGGGCCTCCAGGGTCTCGCGGTCCTCGCCGTCGCCCACCACCGAGAAGCGGACCTCGGGGCGCGCCTGCCGCACCAGCAGGGCGGCCCGCAGGAAGGTGGGCAGGTCCTTGATCGGCACCAGCCGTCCCACGATTCCCACGAGCGGAGCGCCAGCCGGAAACGCCGCCTGGCGTCTCAGGCTCCCGGCCGGGAGGGTTCCCGCCAGGCGCTCCAGGTCCAGGCCCAGGGGGATCACGCGAATGTGCTGCGCGGGGGCCACGCCCAGAGCCACCAGGTCCTGCCTCACCGCCTCCGAAACGGTGACCAACACGTCCGTCACCCTGCCAAGCAGGGCCTCCAGGCGGAGGAAGATGGCTGCTTTTAGGCCACCGAAGTAGCCCGTCAGAGCATGGCCATGGTAGGTGTGGATGATCACCGGAACGCGGGCCACCCAGGCGGCCAAACGACCCAGGGCGCCGGCCTTGGCGGTGTGGGTGTGAACGATGTGAGGGCGATAGCTCTGCATCATCCGGTACAGACCCCAGAGGGCCCGCACATCCGCAAGCAGTCGTACCTCGCGACCGAGCACCCCCATCCTGATGGGGTTGAGCCCGTGCGTCTTCGCCAACTCGTCGAGGTTCCCCTCCCGGGGCGACTCTTGCCCCACCACGAGCTTGGTCTCGTATCCACGATCCCGGAGTCCGGCAGACAGCAGGATCACGTGCACACCAGGGCCGCCAACGTTCAGGCGCGAGAAGAGCCGGAGCACTCTGACCGCTCCCCGGTCAGCAGGGGACAGGGAACTCATGCCCAAATGGCAGCTCTCGCTTCGGCAAAGCGTAGCACCCTCATCACATGCCGTCAAGACTTTGATTCTTAGAGACTTGACGCCTTCTGGTCAGGCGAGGCCTCTTCCATTTAACCCGCATAATCTCGTGTAACACTTCATCTCTCTGGTGACCCCCAACGGGGGTGTAGCAAGGAACGATCCAAGCCCGGCCAAGAGCGGTCAGCGGGCGGTAGGCTCAAGCCGCTTGAGGAAGTCGGCTCGCGCCCGAACGACGTGGCGGTGGCTGGGGTCCGCCTCAATGGCCCGATCGAAAGCACGCCGGGCCCCAGGGACATCCCCCGCCAGGGCGCGCACCCAACCCAGTTCCGCCCAGACCTCGCCCCAGGAGGGCCGAAGAGCCAGGGCTCGCTCAAGGTCTTGCCCGGCCTTGTCGAGCCGCGGCTGGGCGGCGCGGCGCTTCAGGGCCAGGCTCCGCCAGGCCAGGGCGCGCTCGCGGTAGGCGTCGGCCAGGTAGGGGTGCCGGCCGACGGTCCGGGTGAGGGCGGCGATCCGGGCGTGGGGATCGGCCTGGGCCCGGGCGGCGTCCAGGGTCAGCGCGCCCCAGGCGCGGTAGGCGGAGAGGACGGCGAAGAGGAGGCATACGGCGGTCGCCGCCCCCGCGGTCTTGGTTCCCCCCCAAGACCGGGGTGCCGAGCGGGGCGCCGCCGCCAGACCCAGCAGGGAGGCGAAGACCAGGGCGTTGGCGGGCAGGCGCAGGTTGAAGTCCAAGAGCGAGTGAATGCCGAGGGTCAGGCAGGCCGCGGCGGCGGCCAGGGCCAGCCCCTTGCGGGCCGGATCGCGACCGTGGGTCAGCCGGTCGCGCAGCCCCCTGAAGGCCAGGACCGAGAGCCAGCCGACCAGGGCCAGGCCCAGGAGTCCGCTCTCCGCCAGGAACTCCAGGACATCGCTCTCGGCATGCGTTGTGCGCACCTCGCCGTGGGCCAGCTTCAGTCGGGGGAAGGCGTCTGCGTAGGCGCCCAGGCCGCTGCCCAGGAACGGATGGGACAGGGCCAGGCGCAGGGTGTCCCGGGCCACATCCAGGCGGTACTGCCCGGAGCTGTCGTGGGCGCCACCGAGCAGGCTGGTCAGGTGCAGGCGAGCGCTTTCCGGGATCGCCAGCAGGCCGAACCCCAACACCCCGGCCAGGGTCAGCAGCCCAATCGTCAGGCGCGACCGGGCCCGCCCCCGACGGCGGCTGGGGACCAGGGAAAGCAACAGGACCAGGCCCGCCAGCCCGCCCAGCAGGGACAGCAGGCCGCCGCGGCTGCGGCTGGCCAGGTGGGCGGCCAGCAAGCCCAGGCCCAGCCCGAAGAGGCAGAGAGCGGCCGGGGTGGGCCCGCCGGCCCGCCGGAGCAGGCCCAGGGCGCAGCCGAGGGCGACGGCCACCCCCATGCCGAGCAAGCCCGCGAAGTGGTTGTGGTTGACGTAGGAGCCAAACGGAGTGGTCAGGAACTCGGAGGCCTGACCGTAGATGCGGTCGGGCGCCAGTTGCCACTGGACCGCCCCGAACACCGCCTGGGCGCCGCAAGTCAAGAGAACCGCTGTCGCCAGGCGCCAGCCCGCGGCCGGTTCCGAGCCACGCCGGCCCCAGAAGACGGCGACGCCCAGCATGGCGGCCAGGATCAGCGTCGCCTCCCCGGTCCACACCCGGGCGGCGCTGATTCCGAACGCGATCTGGACCGGGCCCAGGACCAAGAGGGCCGCCACCGGTCGGGCCAATGGCGGCAAGCCCCGCCCCTCCAGGGCCCAGGCCGCGGCGACCAGAGCCCCCGCCAACGAGAGGACGGCGCTCAAGGCGAAGGTGGCCGCCTCCGGCGCGCAGCCATACGGCCAGGGCGCGACCACCAGGCAGGTCAGGAAGAGCGCCTCGGCGGCCGTCAGCAATCGAGTCGCCATGTTCCTAGTCGAAGCGGTGCTTTCTGAGCCACAGCTCCAGGGTGAGCAGGGTCCACAACTGGTGGCCGTGGTCGGCCCGTCCCCGCAGGTGCTGCTCGAAGAGCGCCCGCACCGTCTCGATGCGCAGCCGCCGAGCCAGCCGCGGGGTCTTGAGCAGCGTGTCTTCGACCAGGGGCCGGAGCTTGGTCCGGAACCAATCCCCCAGAGGAACCCCGAAGCCCTGCTTGGGGCGGGTCAGGATCGACGTCGGCAGCAGTTCGGCCACCGCCTGCTTGAGGACCAGCTTGCTCTGGGCACCTCGGCGCTTCAGGCCGTCGGGCAAGCTGGCGGCGTATTCCATGAGCGCCCGATCCAGAAACGGGCTTCGGGCCTCCAGGCCGTGGGCCATGGTCATGCGGTCCATCTTGGGGAGCAGATCGTCGAGGAGGTAGGTGCGAGCGTTCAAGTAGAGGATCCGGGAGAGCATGGAAGACTGGGGGTGCACCTCCCAGGCGGCGCGATAGGAGGCCAGGATGCCCGCGGCGTCGAAGGCCCCATCGACGTCCAGGCGATGCACCGCCTCCAGATCGAAGAAGCTGGTCCAGGCCAAGATGCGCGCGAGGGGCGGTAGCGTGGCTTTCTTGGCGAAGCGACCGAGGCGGTGGAACAGGGTGTGCCGAGGGCCGCCTCCGGGCAGCAGGCGGCTGAGCTGGCGCGCCGCGGCCAAAAGCGGTTGGGGCAGCCTCTCCGCCACCAGCATGGCCCAGAAGCGGTCGTAGCCGGCGAAGGCCTCGTCACCGCCGTCGCCGTTCAGCGCCACCGTGACCTGCCGTCGCGCCTCGCGAGCCACCAGGTAGGTGGGCAAAGCGGAGGAGTCGCCGAAGGGCTCGTCGTGGTGGTGGAGCAGGGTGTCGAGAAGCTCCGTCGCCTCCGGCTTCACCACCGCGTCGAAGTGCTGGGTGCCCAGGTGGCGCGCCACCAGGGCGGCGTGGGGCCGCTCGTCGAAGTAGGCATCGCCCTCGAAGCCCACGGCGAAGGTCTTCACCGGACCGCCCTGCAGGCGGACTGCCAGGGCGGTGATGGCGCTCGAGTCCACCCCGCCGGAAAGCAGAACGCCTAACGGAACATCGGCCAGCAGGCGCTTGCGAACCGCCGCCGTGAGCAGTTCCCGCACCCTCTCCGCGGCCTCCTCCGGCCGCACCTTGCGCTGCCCGCCGGCCTCCGGAAAGCGGAGATCCCAATAGCGCCGGGGGCTCTGGGGCCCGCGCCCATCCGCGACCAGAAGCGAAGCCGGCTCCAGCTTGCGGATACCGCGGAACAGGCTGCGGGGTGTGGGCACATAGCCGAAGGTCAGGTACTCGCCCAGGCTCTCCTCGGCCATCTCGGCCGGGACCCCGGCCGCCAACAGGGCCTTGATTTCGGAGGCGAAGACCAGGCGTCGGCCGTCGTGGGCGTAGTAGAGGGGCTTCTTGCCGAAGGCGTCACGGGCCAAGAGCAATCGGCGTTTGACGCCATCCCAGAGGGCAAGGGCGAACATGCCGTCCAGGCGGGGGACCACCTCGTCCCCCCATTCTTCGTAGCCGTGGACCAGGACTTCAGCGTCCCCCTGGGAGCGAAAGCGATGGCTATCGGCCAGCTCCCGGCGCAACTCCCGGAAGTTGTAGATCTCACCGTTGAGCAGGGCCAACACCGAGCCATTCTCGTTAGGTAGAGGCTGATCCGCGGCCGAAGAGAGGTCGATGATGGAGAGCCGGCGATGGATCAAGCCCACGGCCGGAGAGGCGGAGACGTCGAGGTGGAGGCCCTGGGCGTCGGGTCCGCGGTGACGGAGGGCCTCGCCCATGCGCCGGAGCGGTTCCGCCTCGGGCGGTGGCCCGTCGAAGACGACGATGCCGCCTAGGCCGCACATGGCCTGGTCATGCTCTCACGAAGTGGCAGCGTCCCGCAGAACCTGAGCCAGACGCGGCGCCTGCACGCGGGCGCTGAACTCCTCTTCCACCGTCTGGCGGGCGGCCCGCCCCAGGCGTTCGCGGAGGGCGGCGTCGCGCAGCAGTTCCGTCAGGCGAGCGATCCAATCCTCGGCGGATACCGCCAGAAAGCCGTTCTCGCCGTGCCGGATGAAGGAGGCGTTGACACCCACCGGCGAGACCACCGGCGGGATGGCGAGGCCCATGTACTGCAGGGCCTTCATCCCACACTTGCCGCGGGACCAGGGATCGTCGTCGAGGGGCATCAGGCCCACGTCCAGCGGGGCGAGATCGGCCACTTCCGTCCGAGCGCACCAGGGGAGGCAGGTGACGTCCAAGCCGTCGGCGCGGATTTCGCCGCCGATGACCCGGAGCTCGAAATCGCACCTTTGACGCAGCCGGCGCAGAGCGGGAAGCAGCCCCTCCAGATAGCGCAGGGTGGTCAGACTTCCCGTCCAGCCCAAGACCGGGCGCGGATTTGGGGGGCGGGCTTGGGGCCGGTAGACCTCGGTGTCGATGCTGGAGGGAATCACCGTCACCCGCTTCGCGTGTTGTCTGGCGAAGCCCGCCAGGGTCTCATTCCCGACCGTCACGCTGTGCGCCACGCGACAGATGGCGGCGGCCTTGCCGGGCGACTTGAGGACTTGGGCCCAGGCGTTGGCAGGGCTGGTGTCCAGGAGGTAGATGGCATCGTCGAAGTCGAAGACCAGGGGCCGGCGCCAGGCGAACATTCGCTCCAGCCAGGCGGGTCCCAGAAAGGCGGCTTCACGGTGGACGAACACCACGTCGGGCAGGCCGGGGAGCAGGATCTCGGTCAGCCGGCGACCGTAGCCGCGGAGCGTGGCCACGGTCTTTGCGGCCAGATGGCCAGGCTGGTAGAGCAAGTCCATCGCCCGTTGCGTCAAGAAGGGGGAGTAGATCACCTCGATGCCTTCCTGCCGCAGCAGGGGCGCCCACTGCTCGATCCGGTAGCGCTGGCCGGGGACTCGCCCGGTGGGGTGCCGCAGCGGGGCAAGGACCCGCATCAGGCCTCCGCAGGCTCCGGGGCCGCGGCCTGGGGTGCGCGCGAAACCTCCCTCCCCAGGGCTGCGAACATGAGGTAGAAGCCCAGGGCCTGGGCCCGATGGCGATAAAGGGTCCCCACGTTGCCTTCCCCCAGGGCATAGGAGACGGTGAGCAGGCCGGTGAGCAGAAGCACCTGGACGGACTCCCGGAAGCGTTCGTGCACCGCATAGCGTATGCCGCGCAGGATTGCCGGGGTCAGGAAGTAGATGAAGAGCATCTCGGGAAGCGAGAAGAGCTTCAGGGTCGAGGTGATTTCCCAGGGAAAAGGCGAGAACAAGAAGTAGGCGACGCCGATGGGCAAGAACGCCAGCGCCTTGCCCGGCGTGGAAACGTCCACCTCTCCGTGAAAAGCGCTGCCCCCGGAGGCCAGGTTCTGGCGGGCCTCGCTGAGCGCCTCCAGGCTCATGCGCTTGGTGGTCTTCTCGGAGACGGCTCCGTGCTGGACCAGGAGCAGGAGCCCCAGCGCGGCCACCGAGGCGATGATCACGTTGCGGATCAGATGGCCGGAGCGCCCCAGCAGGAAGGCCACCACCGGCGGGATCGCCACCACGAAGAAGAGGTAGTCGCGAAAGAAGGTGAGGGCAAAGGCCCCGAGCAGGAGCTGAGCCAGCGCCAGCCGGGATCGACCCTTCACCGTCTCCAGGCTCTTCTTCGACACCAAGAGGATCAGAGCGATGACCCAGGCGTCCCGGATGTTCAGCACCGACCACAAGATGAGGGAAGGGAAGTAGGCGAGCAGCCGAGCCGCGTAGGCGGCCACCGGAATCCCGTAGAGCTCACGGGCCAGACCGTACAGGAAGCGGCAGGAGAGGGCGCCCAGGAAGGCATTCACCAGCTTGAGCGGGATTTCGGTGTGGCCGAACACGAAGAAGGCGGCGCCGTTGAGATAGAAGTAGCCGAGCGGCTGATCGCTGGTGAGCCGCCAGGGCTTGACGAAGATCTCACCCGCCCAGTAGAGGGCGATGGACCAGCCGTCCACGGCATAGGTCTCCTCGTCGGGTGCTAGGCGTCTCGAGAAGCCGCTCCAGTGGAGGAGGACCGCCAGCAGCGCGCGAATAATGAAGGCGTAGAGCGTGAGCTTGCGCAGGAATGCCCGCTCCTGGGCATCTGAGTCGGGGGCGGCTCGCTCGGTAAGGGGCGGATCCAGGGACATCATCACGCTAGGGCCATGATAGGCCGGGAAGGCCCGCTCCCCCGCTCGGTAACCCGTCGCTCCCGGCGCTCGGGCCAGGCCGGGCGACCCAGCCTCCGCCTGCCGGCGGCCTGCTTGCGGCTTCCCGGGGTCCCAGGTCCGCTTCCGGTGCCGCGGTCATGGCGCTGCGTCCGATGCCCGCCCCGCCTCGACCCAGAGACGCAGCCATCCGGGGCGTGCCGAGAGTGGGCGGGCCCTGAGCGCGCGGACCAGGGCTTGCCGCGAGAGGCGGCCCTGGCCCGCCTCCAGGTAGCGGCAGGCGCTGTTCAGATAACAGCGCGCCAGGTAGTAGCGCTTGCGCGCCTGAAAACGCGGGGGCAGCACCTGGCGGTCAAAGAGCCGCTCGAAGACCCTCTCGGTGTGCGCACTCACCCGCGCCAGGTCGGCGCTGATGCTCCCGCCGTGGAGCCGGTAGTCCAGCAACACCTCGGGAAGGTAGGCGATGCGGGATCCTGCCGCGGCCAGCCGAAGCCAGAGGTCGTGATCTTCACAGCAGCGCAGCTCGGCGTCGAACATCCCCACCGCCCGCAGCGCCGATCGTCGCGCCAGCACGGTCGAGGTGTTGATGCAGCAACCCACCAGGAGCCTCTCGATGGCCGGGCCCGGCTCGGCGAGCCATCCGTCCAGCACCATCGGCTGCTGGGTCCCCGCCAGGATGTTGCGGTAGGCGGTGAAGCTCACGTCCAGCGAGGGGTCCGCCTCCAGCATCGCAACCTGCCTGATCAGCTTGCCGGGGAGCCAACGGTTGTCCGAGTCGAGGAAGGCCAGGAGGTCGAACGAGGCGGCTTCGATCCCGGCGTTCCGGGCCGCCGACACTCCCTGGTTCTCCTGACGGATGACCCGGAGGATCGCCGGGAATCGCCGGCGGTAGTCGTCCAGGAGCGCGGGGGTGCTGTCGCCGGAGCCGTCGTCGACCACCACCATCTCGAGCTGCGGCCACTGCTGGGCCAAGACGCTGTCCAGAGCCTCTGGCAACAGGTCCGCCCGGTTGAACGTGGGCATGACGACGCTGACCGCGGGCTGGCCACTCACCGAGGCCCTCCTGACCCGGTCGGGAGCCCCAGCCCGGAGAAGAGCTGATCAAAGCGGCGGACCCAGGTGTGATCTCGTCTGGCTCTTCCGAGACCTTGCTCGCGGATCCGTTGAGCTGCTGCTGGGTGGGCCAGGTAGAAGCGGACCTTGTCGAGGAGTTCCTCGCGCGAGGCGTAGCAGACGATCTCCTGGTCGATCTCGTAGAACTCCCGTAGCTCCTCTTGGAATTCCACCAGGTGGAGGGCGCCGCTCATCGGTGCCTCGAAATCGCGGAGGTGAATCTGGCGTATCTTGTGGCGATCGCGGTAGACGGCGTCTCCGCAAGTCGAGAACCCCAGGCTGATCCTGGTGCGACTGTACATTCTCGCCAGGCCCTCGAGCGGAAGGCTGGGACCCACGGCGCGGGAGAGGCGCCGTTCCGCCCAGGGGGGCATCGCGACCCGCTTCCGGAGCGCCGAACGCGCGGCGGCGAGGAGTCGCTTCGAGCCCGTCCTGGGGTGCCGCACCAGGTACCGCCAGTTGACTGCGCGGAGGGACTTCTCGCCGAACGTCCGGTCGGGGGTCCACCCCGGACCCCAAACGCGGACATCGATCCCGGCTTCGAGCAGGTACCGAACGTACTCGGGTCGATCGGCGTAGCGCTGGCCGACGAAGGTGACATCGAACTCCAGCGGCAGATCGTACGGCCGGTAGATGGCAGGATTCGCCGCCATTTGCAGGTAGATGGGTTTGGCCCCCACCCGCTGATAACTCGCGAGCGAGCTGCGTTCGGTGGCCACGCAGTAGTCGAACGCCGGGCTGATCTCGTCGACCAGATGGAACTGGTGGGCACCGTTGCACCAGTAATTCAGGGTGAGGATCCCCAGGTCCCGGATGTCACGGATCGCCTGGGGGTACACGAGCTGCTTCAGGAAGTACCCGAAGAAGACGTCGATCTGGCGCCGCTCCTGGGCCGACCGTACGGCGTCCACCAGCCGCTCGGAAACCCGGCCGCGGTCGGCCGGCGTCCAGTCCGGCGAAAGCGCCTCGTGAAACGCATGGCCGGGGCGGTACACATCGACATCGTGACCGGACTGGCGCAGGCCCTCGAGCAGGTTCGAGTCCTCCCACGAGTGGTCGTGAACCGCATAGAAGATCCTCACCGGGACCCCGAGAGCTCACGGGACCAGGAGGTCCCGCGCGTTCGCCGGCACCCCGGAGGCACCTCGAGAGGCCCGGCGTTCGATGCGACGCAGCGGCAGGGCCAACATGTAGGCGAGCTGCCGAGGGTCGGAGAGAACCGACCGCAGGGCCCACCGCGCGAAGGCGAGGAGGTTGCGGTTGTTGAAGTAGCCGCCGGCCAGGGTCCGGAAGAAGGTCGCGTAGGCCCGGCGCCGCAGTCGCTTGGCGGCGGCCGGGAGGGCGGGGTCGCCGAAGACCTTCTCCAGGACCGCGAAACCGGGCGCGATGTGGATGTCGACGTTGCGATGGCGGTTGCCCGGGTGAACGCGGTAGAGCACCAGCGCCTCGGGGACGCTGCGCATGGCCCCGAAGCGGGCCATCTTGATCGCCATGTCCCACTCCTCGAGGATCTCCAGGCCGACGTCGAACAGGCCCACCTCGAGGAGCAAGCTCCGCTTGGCGATCAGCGCGGAGAGAAAAGCGGGGAGGTTCTCGAACAGAAGCGCCTCCTCGAGCGAGCGGCCGGTGTCCCGGCTGGGTCGGACGCTGAGGACGGAGAGGGCGTCGTCCACGAAGTACGCGCCGCACTGGCAGGCCTGGCACGCCGGGTGGTTCGAGAGGACTTCGAGCTGCCGCGCCAGCTTCCGGGGAAGCCAAAGGTCGTCCGCATCCAGGAAGGCCACGTACTCGCCGGTGGCGGCAAGGATGCCTCGGTTGCGAGCGGCGGCGGCGCCGCGGTTCTCCTGGGAGACGACCCGGACCCGGGGGTCGTGGATGCGGCGAGCGGTCTCCAGCGTCGCGTCGCGGGACCCGTCGTCCACCACCACCACCTCGAGGCTCGACACCGTCTGCTGCAGTGCGCTGGAGACGGCCGCAGTCACGGTTCGCTCCGCGTTGTAGGCGGGCACCACCACGGAGACCATCGGCTGGTTCACGGCGTGCGTCCCCCGAGGCGCCTCCGCAGGCAGCGTGCGCGGAGTCCGAGCGGCCTCACCATGTTGGCAGGATAACCCATCCGGCCGGCCCCGAGACGGCGCTGGGCGGGACCTTCGGACTTGTCGTCGCCTCGTCCCTGCGCCCTACTCCCGACGTGCGACGACCGCCCAACCGAGTGCATCCTCGTCCCCGAGTCGGTCCAGGGCGCGGCTCAGGTAGTAGGCCGGCAGGTTGAAGAGGGCCAGGGAGAGGGCGCACGCACGCAGCCTGCCGCGCTCTACCCCCAGCCAGCGGAGTGGAGGCTCCAGCAAGAGCCCGGAGAGAAGCGCCGCCAGGCGCGCGCTGATGATCGTGAACAGCCCTCCAAAGCGCTGAGTACGGTGCACCTCGAAGCCCGACTTGGCGAGCAGGTAGGCTATCCCCCAGTTGGTGAATCGGTAGTAGTCGTGAGGCTGGTAGTGGAGTCCCCAGGTCATGGGCACGGTGACATACAGCCAGCCTCCCGGGCGAAGGACCCGCCTTGCCTCCCGGAGCGCGTCCGCTGGCTCGGGCAGGTGCTCGAGCACCTCGGTGAGCATAACGCCGTCCATGCTGCCATCCGGAAACGGGAGGCTCGATGAAGAAGCCACCACCTCGGGCGAGTACCGGGTCTCCATTTCCACGCCGATGTACCTTGTGGCGTTGCCCAGAAAGCGCAGGTAGGGGGAGTGCCCACAGCCGATGTCCAGCACCTGGCCGGAAAGGAGCGGGCACCACCGACGCGCCTGTTCCCTCTTCACCCTCTCGACCACGTAGTGCGGCGTCGCCAGCAGGAGGTCCAGGCCGAACACCTCGGGGATCAGCGACTTGCCCGACCGGCACCTCACTCCTCGAACCTCCATCGGGTGCGGCCGCGGCGGTTCCCTCACCACGTCCGTCCTCCGAGCCGCCGCCTCAGCCAGCGGGCGGGGAGTCCGAGCGGCCTCCCCAGGTTCCGCGGGTGCTCGATCAGGCCTGCCTTGAGACATCGGAGGCTGGAACCCAGTTGGCCGGCGTGCAAGTAGGACCCGGACAGGATCATCCAGTGGTTGCTGTAGGCCCGCGCCTTCAGGTGCCGGTAGGTTTCGGTCTCGGCAAAGAACTTGTCGAGCACGGCGAAGGTGTCCCGCTCGAGCAGCCGGATGCTGCTGCTCATGTTCCCGGGCCAGGTGCGGTAGCTGGCCAGCGGCTCCTTGAGAGACACGAAGGTCGTCCGCAGGCTGAGCCGAAGCCACAGGTCCCAGTCGGCACACTGGCTCAGTCGGACGTCGAAACCACCGGAGGCGGCGAACAACTCGCTGCGCATGACGACAGTGGGCATGGTGACAACGCACGAATGGAGGAGCAGGGCCTGGCAGAAGTCGGGGTAGTCCACGGCCGGGACGGTCTGGATGACCCGGAGGTTCCCGTCGACCCGATGGAAGGCGGAGAAGCAGAGCCCGTTCCCTGGACGCGTGTCGAGCAGCGCGATCTGGCGTTCCAGCTTGGTGGGCTCCCACAGGTCGTCGGCATCGAGAAAGGCCACGAACTCGCCGGCGGCCAGCCGGAACCCGGCGTTTCTGGCGGCGGAGACGCCGGCGTTGGCCTGGCGCTGGTAGCGGATGCGACCCGCATAGGAGTCGACGACCGAGGAGGTGGCGTCGGTCGATCCGTCGTCGATCACGATGACCTCGAGGTCGCGGTAGGTCTGGCCGAGCACGCTCTCCACCGCCTGGGCGAGAAACCGTTCGGCGTTGTAGGCGGGGATGACCACGCTAACCCGTGGCATGAACCCCCCCGGCGCGCTCCGGAACCCGCCTCAGCCCCTCTCGAAAGCCCAGGTAGATGTAGGCGCCGCACAGGGCCCAATACAGGCGGCGAAGGGCCCGAGCGTTGGGCGAGACCCGGGAGACCAGCCCGGCGACCAGATGGGCCAGCCCCCGAACCGGGGGCGTCGAAAACAGGCCCTTGGCCAGCTTCTTGAGGACCAGCCGCCAGGAATCTCCGGTTTGGATCGGCCGGTTCTCCACCAGCAGGCGGGTCTTCGCCGAGCGCTCGGGGTACTTGCGGGCGAGCAGCGCGGCGGTGAGAGCACCCCGCCGCTGGCGTTCGCAGAACTGCTTGAGCGTCAGGCGCTGATCGTTATGCCAGAGAAGCAGGTCCGGGTCGTAGATGAACTGGATCCCCGCCGCTTTCGCCCGGACCGAGAACTCCTGATCCTCGGCTCCGGCGTGGGGGAAGCTCTCGTCGAATCCTCCCACCCGCTCGAAGTCGCGCCGCCACATACCGAGGTTGCAGGCGGTGACCGCCGCCGGCTCCAGCAGGTGGCCCTCCAGGGGCCGAAAGGCGATGCCCGTCTTCACCCAGGCTTCCACCTCCAGCCGGAATCTGCCGAATGAGGTCCGACGGAGGTCGGCATCGAGCTCCGGCGTGAACTCCCAGTGGCCGTTCACCATGCACTCCCCGAACCTGCGGAGCCAACGAAGGTGCCGGTCGATCATCGACTCCTGCACCAGCATGTCGTCGTCGAGGAAGATGAGGACCTCGCCTCGCGCCTCTCGAGCGCCGCGATTGCGGGCGCTGGCCACCCCCTGGTTCGCCGGTTGTTGCAGGAAGACGATCCGCGGATCGGCGAGACCGGCGACCTCGGCCTGGGTCTCGTCGAGCGACCCATCGTCCACGACCAGGACCTCGAAGCGATCCCGCGGGTAGTCGAGGCGGAGCAGGGCCCGCAAGGAGTGGACGAGGATGGCGGCACGGCGGAAGGTGGGAACCACCAGGCTGACGAAGGGCGTGGGATCAGCCGGTGTCGCCATGGAAGTCACTCGATCGAGGGTGCCGCCTGCACCAAAGAACGGAAATCCCCGTTAGACCGAAGCAGGTCCTCGAAGGAACCCGCCTCGACGAAAGCACCGTCCTTGAGGAAGAACAGGATGTCGCAGCCCTTCACCGTCGCCAGCCGGTGCGCCACCACGATCACCGTCCGATCGCCCTTGAGGCGGGCGATCTCGCGGACGATCTCCGCCTCGGTCTCGTAGTCCAGAGCCGAGGTGGCCTCGTCCATGACTAGCACCTCGGGATTGCGGTAAAGGGCGCGGGCGATGCCGATCCGCTGCCTTTGCCCCCCCGACAGCCGCACCCCTCGGTCGCCCACCGCGGTGTCGAGGCCAGCGGGCAGCTCGGCGATCAGCCGGTCGAGCTGAGAGGCGTGGATGGCCTCCCGCACCCTCCCCTCGTCGATCTCGTCATCGGGAACACCAAACGCGACGTTCCGGCGGACGGTGTCGTCCAGGAGGTAGGCGGGCTGCGGGATGTAGCCGATCTTGGCTTGCCAACCGTACAGCGCCGACTGGACGTCGACTCCATCGACCAGGATGCTCCCCGCCGTGGGGCGGAGCAGCCCAAGGACCAGATCGACGGTGGTCGTCTTGCCGCAGCCCGAGCCTCCGACGATGGCGACCGCCGTCCCCCGGCGGATGCGGAAGTCGAGCCCACGGACCGAGGGCTGGGCCGCTCCCGGATACTGGTAGGTGATCGACCGCAGCTCGATCGATTCGCGGAAGGCCAGCGGTGGTCCCGCGGGCGACGCGGGCGGGGACACCGGGGCTGCCGCGAGGTCGGCGACCAGGCGGTCGAGGGAGGGCCGGTAGTAGCGGATCGACGCCAGCGAGTTCACGACCCTGTTGAGCGAGGGCATGAGACGGAAGCCGGCCACCGCGAATAGCCCCAGGGTGGGCGTCAGGCTGTCCAGGTCGCCGTTCCGCGCCACCACGGCAAGGACGATCACCACCAGGGACCCCACCGCCAGGGTCTCGATGGCGAGCCGTGGCAGCTCGCTCAGGGCTCGAAAGGCGGTGAGCGAGCGGACGTAGCCGTCGATGCCGGCGGAGTAGCGGGCCAGGAAGAACGGCTCCTGCTGAAAGACCTTGGCGTCCTTGATGGCGGACAGGCCCTGGTTGAGCCACTTCACCATCTCCGTGGCGTAGCGCGAGTGCTCCTGTCCCAGAACCGAGAGCTTGCGCCTAATGGCTCCGTGCAGCGCCGTGCCGGCTCCGCCCAGCACCGCGACCGTGGCCGCCGTCGCCACCGGATCGTTCGCCATCAGGATGGCGAGAATCACCGTGACCACCAGGCCCTCGACCAGGATGGTGAGGGCGGGCGAGAACACGGAGTTGAAGACGTTGAACGACTCCTCGGTCACGTTCCGTTGGAGCTGAGAGGGGCTGCGGTCCAGGTGAAACGCGTAGTCTCGGAAGAGATACGAGCCGAGGAGCCGGGCCGAGAACGCCGATTGGAGGCGGAACACCAGGCCGTACTGCAACCGAAACAGCAGGGCAAGGTAGAGGTTCTTGATTACGAAGACCAGAAGCGCCGCACCGGCAGCCTCGACCACGAACGTCCCCTGCGGGGGTCGACCCAGGAACTCCCAGATGGCGCGCAGATACCCGGGGTAGTCCTCGCTCCGAAGGCGCAGGGTCCCGGCCAGGGGCAGGATCATGCCCACCCCCAGGCCGTCCAGGGCGGCGCCGATGGCCATCAGAACCACGAGAGCCAGCAGGCGCAGCCGTTCCTTGGGGTCGACGACCGACAGCAGTCTCCGAAGCAGAGCCATGGCCGCCGCTGGGGCGTCTTAGCCTGCCGGTAGGAAGACCCGCGTCTCCAGGCCCCCGTCCGGCGTTGGCGCAAAGCGAATGAAGCCGCCCAGCTCCCGCATGAGTTGGGCGGCCCCACCCATGGCCGTCCCGTCCCCCTGCTGCACCAGCACCTGCACCTCGGTGGGAAGGCTGCCGGAACCGGTGAGAGAGAGGGCCAGGAACTCGCGGCGGCTCTCTCCGCCGCGGCCGCGAACCACCACCGGCCGGCGCTCGCACTTGACGCCCAGCACGGAGCGGGGTGGGGAGGCGAAGACGACCTCTTTGAAGATACCGGAAAGCGCGCGTTCCAGCTCGACTCGGGGCGTTTGGGGCAACGACTCCGGGGAGACCCGGACCTCGAGGGCCAGGCCACGGGCCCGGATGTCGGGCTGCAAGCCGTCCAACACCGAACGAATAAGATCGTTCATGTCGCGAGCCTGAACGGGCGCTGCCGGGGCCTCAGGGGTGGGCTCGGCGGGAGCCGGGGCGAGCGCCCCCAGGCGCCCCAAATCCTGGATGATCTGGCGCAATCGCGAGGCCTCCTGCTGGATGCTCTTGATGGCGGCGGCCCGCTTCTCACGAGCTTCCTCACGGTAGATGAGAAGCAGCTCGGCGTGGGAGAGGATGGCGCCTAACCCGAGATTCATGTCGCGCACCAGCTCGGCCAGCGCCTCTGCCAACTCCACGTTGGATCGGATGGCGCGGTGGAGCAGTTCCTCTGACACCAGGCCCGCTTCGGGGCCAGGCGTGTCGGCGGTGGGCGCCGGCGGGCTCGACTCCGCCGGCTGGGACACCAGGACGCGGTGCGGCTGGGTCGCCGTCTGCGGCGGTGCGACCGCCTTGTCGTCGTCTGCCTGCCGGAGCACGCTGGCGAAGGCCTGCCCCACGATGCTCGGGATCTGGTCCGGGTCGAGTCCCTTCTCCTGCAGGTTGTACTTCTGCGCGATGGCAGTGAGCATCTGCTCGACCACCGCCACGAAGGCCGCCAGCACCCCCTCCCCCCGAGACGCCACCGCCGGGAAGGCTCGCCGATCCCATGGGTTCAGGAGCCGGTCCAGCTCGTCTCGGACCAGCAGGTCGGGGAGGTCTTGCTTGTTGTACTGGAGCACCAGCGGGATCTTCTCCGGCACCAGACGATTGGCCAGCAGGTTCACCTTCATGTTCTCGAAGGCGGCCTGGTTCTCCTTCGTCTGGTCGCGGCGGGAATCGGCGACGAAGACCACGGCGTCGGCACCCGCCAGCACCACCCGGCGAGTGGCGTTGTACTGAACCTGGCCGGGCACCGTGTACAGCTGGACCTTGAAATCGTAGCCCCCCACCGCGCCAAGGCTGAAGGGCAGCAGGTCGAAGAACAGGGTGCGATCCTGGGCGGTGTTGAGGGAAACCAGGCGGTTCACGCCCCCGGGATCGGTCAGGCGGTGGATCTGCTCCAGGTTGGTGGTCTTGCCGGACTGGGCGGGGCCGTAATAGACGACCTTGGCCTTGATGGTGCGCTCTGCGAAGTTGAACTGAACCATGGCAGGGCCACCGGCAGCCGCGAGTCACTATAGCATGGCGTCAGCGGAGCTGCGGGCAGGCGCCGCAGGGGCGACAGCCTCCGCCGCCGGAGACCGGGGACGAACGCCGACGACCTCAAGAGGCGAATGGTCGGGCCGGTGCAGGCTTCAACAGGCCGGCAAGCGTGGGCCTTGCTACCCGCGTGGCCGGCGGGCCGGTGGGCCACCCGATGGACGAGATCCCCCTCGTGGAGCAGGGACCGCCCGCGGGCGGATCTCCAGCACGCCAGCGTCGGTCTGTAGCCACGCGGCGCCGCCCTCCCCCCAGGCGAGCCGCTGCACACCACTCACGATGGCGCGGCCCTTCTCAACAGCCCGCTCCCGAGTCAACTCGATCCACCTGAGAATACCCTTGCGCCACGTCAGCACACTCACGGCGCTCAGCGAATCCACTCGGAGAACCGTGGGCCACATCGTGACCTCGGGATAGTCGATGAACGCCCCGTCGAGCCCGTGGTCGCCCGGGTTTACCAGACCCCGAAGAGGGACCGTGTTCGTGCGACCCTCCAGGTCCCACAGGGTCACCGCCTCGGCGGTGTACGCCCAGAACACACCGGCGTCGCTCCAGCGCAGCGCGAGCGTTACCCCGCTCCATTCGAAGCCGTTCTCTTGCTCCTCGTCCACGACGATGAGTGGGTCACCGTCGACGCCCCGACTGCGCAGGAAGACGCGATGCACGCGCGAGCTCGTCCCTTCGCACACGCAGCCAGTGCTTACCCAGAACGCGTCTTCGCTGGCGACGAACTCGACGGCCGCATGCAGGCTGTCGTCGCGCAGCAGGGTCGTCAGATCGGCATC
>DATECU010000252.1:0-5630 GCA_035286745.1 Vicinamibacteria bacterium
CCCGAATCAGTATCGGCGGCCGGCTCCGGCGGTGGCGCTGTTCGGCTTCGGCTACGATGACGAGCTGATCAAGGTCCTGGGCGAGCCCTGGGAGGGCGTGAGCGCGGCGGAGAAGGCGCTGGCGCGAGCGGCCGAGGAGCAGGGCCGGCCAGTGGACGAAATCCGCAAACAGAGGCAGGATCTCTACGACAGATGGATTCAGGAGTTGAGTCGGGAGGACGCCTCCCGGTAGGATGATGGCGCCCCGACCCGCGGGGCCTCGAGGAGGGTAGGGACATGGTGGACGAACGCAAGGATCACCTCTGGAAAGTGGCCCAAGAGGTCGAGGAGCGCATCGACGAGTTGGACAAGACTGTCGGCCACCCCTTGGGAATCGATGTGGGCACCAGCAAGGTGGTGGCCGCCCAGAAGCGGGGCAAGGCGATCGAGACCGCCTGGCAGCTCAACGCCTTCATCCCCGTCCCCTATTCTCGTTTCACCGAGACCATCCTCGGCCAGAACGAGATCTCGTACTTCCGCGAAGCCGACCAGCTGGTGATCTACGGCACCGCCACCGAACGCTTCGCCAACATGTTCAACGCGGAGTGCCGAAGGCCGATGTCGGACGGCCTGCTGAACCCCAAGGAAAAGGCGGCCATGCCGGTGCTGGAGACCATCATCCAGTCCATGGTCAGCAAGGCCCGGGTGCAGGGCGAGGTGCTCGCCTTCTCGGTACCCGCCGCCTGCGAAGGCCGCGAGGCCCAGCTCACCTACCACGAGGCCACGCTCCGGAGCTACTTCGAAGGCCTCGGCTACAAGGCGGTGGCCATCAACGAGGGGCTCGCCGTGATCTTCTCGGAGCTGGAGAGCAACAACTTCACCGGCATCGGCATCTCCTGCGGCGGGGGCATGTGCAATGCCACCCTCGCCTACCTGTCGATCCCGTCTCTGATGTTCAGCATCCCCCGAGGCGGCGATCACATCGATCAGGCGGTGGGTACGGTGGTGAACGAGCACGCTACCCGCGTCAAGGTCATCAAGGAGGAGAGCCTCGACCTCAGTCGCTCGCCCAAGGACAAGATCGAGAAGGCCCTCCACATCTACTACGAAGAGCTGACGGAGAGCCTGGTCGAAGCCCTTCGCCGCGCCCTCTCGGCGGCTGACAAGCTGCCCAAAGCGGAGCGCCCGCTGCCCATCGTCCTCTCGGGTGGAACCGCCAAACCGCGGGGCTTCCGCGACATGTTCGAGCGGGCCTTGCGGCGTCACCCGTTGCCGGTGGAGATCTCCGAGCTTCGCATGGCTCAGGACCCCTTGATCGCCACCGCCAAGGGCGCCCTGATCGCCGCCATGTACGAGAAGTGATTCCCGGTACCGGCCGGGCCTGCTGGGCCCGGCCGGCTCGCCCCCTGGCTCCCCAACACCTTCCAACCTGCTAGACTGCCCCATGCCGTTTCGGGCCCTCGTCTTCGGCCTCTGCCTCGCGTTTGCCGCGCCCCCGGTGTGGGCGGCCAAGGAGTGGTACGCCCATTACGAGGACGCCCAGAAGCTGCTGGCCCGGGGCCGCTGCAAGGAAGCCATCCAGAGCCTGCGCGAAGCCCAAGCCCTGAAGCCCCGTTCGGCGCTCTACGTCCAGACCTACGGTGTTCAGTTCGTCGACGAGTATCTGCCCTACTACTGGGAGGGCGTCTGCCGCCTGCGCCTGGGCGAGTACGGGGCCGCCATCGAGCTCTTCAACCGCGAGGAAGGCCAGGGAGCCATCAAGAAGCGGGACCGGCTCTATCAGGACCTGCGGCTGCAACGGGAAAACGCCGAGCGCCAGCGCACCGTACGTTCGGCGCAGGAGCAGGTCCAACGGCTGCGCAGGGAGAGCGACGAGCTCCAGAAGACGGGACTGCTGGACGACGCGCTGGCTCGGCTCAAGGAAGCGCAGAAGGGCGCCGAGCTCTTGGATCGCGACACCCAGCAGCAGATCCTGCAACGACAGAAGTCGATCCAGGAAGAGATCAACACCAAACGAGAGCAAGTCGAGAGGGCGGCCAGAGCGCAGAGGATCGAGGGCTTGCTGGCGGAGGGCCGTCGCCTGCAGCAAGAGGGAAACCCCTCCGCCGCCCTGGTTCGCTTCCACGATGTGCTGGCCCAGGACAAGGGGAACGCCGCCGCCCTGCAAGGCAAGCTGGAGGCCGAGGAGAGGATCCTGGCCCTCTCCACCCAGCAGGAGATGGACGCGGCCTTCCGCCGGGGCGAGGAGCTGTTCACCGCCGGCCAGTTCGAGGCCGCCCGCGATCAACTGGTCAAGGCCAACCCCACCAAGGCCGAGGTCAAGGCGCTGATCGAGAAGACCCAGAAGATCCTGGACGGCATCGAGCAGCAGAAGCAACTGCGAGCCCGGCTCGAAGCCCTGATGGCCGAGGCCGAGCGGCTGCTGGCCGCGCGCAAGTACCCGGAGGCCCTGGTCAAGCTCACCAGCGCCCTGGAGCTGGACCCGGGGAATCCGAAGGCTCGGGAGCGACTGGGCCTCGCCGAACGCATGACCGGCGACGAGATCTTCGAGCGGATCTTCCCCAACCAGGCCCCGCTCCTCACCTTCATCGAGACCCCGAGCCGCCAGGTTGAGGGGGTTCGGCTGGCCCTGTTGGGCGTCGCCACCGACGACCGCGGCCTCACCCGACTCCAGTACCGGAGGAGCGGCAAGCTGGTGGCCGAGCAGGTCCTGGAGCCCGACCGCGACACCGGCGCCTTCCCGCGCACCTTCAGGATCGAATACGTGTTCCCGCTAGACGCCGGAGAGAACCAGTTGGCGGTCACCGCGGTCGACACGCGGGGCCTGGAGAGGGTCGAGACCTTCCTGGTCCATCGCCGGCTCCGCTTCTACGAGCGACGCGCCTTCTGGCCCTCCATGACCGGGGGCTCGCTGGGCCTGGTCGGCCTGGGCCTGGTGGCTCAACGCGCGCGCCGGCGGCGGGCTTTGCGCAACCGCTTCAATCCCTACATCGCCGGCGCTCCGGTGCTGGACGAGGAGATGTTCTTCGGCCGCCAGAAGCTGCTGGCTCGCATCATGAACGTCCTCCACCACAACAGCCTGATGATCACCGGCGAGAGGCGCATCGGAAAGACCACCTTCCTCTACCACCTGAAACGGGCCCTGGAGGCCGACCAGGCCACCGACTACCAGTTCTTCCCCGTCTTCACCGACCTCCAGGGGGTACCCGAGGAGAGTTTCTTTCACACCATCATGAGCGACCTGGTGGAAGCGCTGCACCCCGCGCCCGAGACTCTGGCCGGGTTGCGTTTCCAGGCGGAGCAGGAGGGGGACTACGACGGTCGCGATTTCAGCCACGACGTGCAGCGCATCATCGAGGAGCTGAAGACCAGGACGCCCAGGCAGGTGAAGCTCACCTTGCTCATCGACGAGGTCGACGTGCTCAACGAGTACTCGGGACGCATCAACCAGCGCCTGCGCGCGATCTTCATGAAGACCTTCTCCGAGCACCTGGTGGCGGTGATGAGCGGAGTCGGCATCAAACGAGTGTGGACCAGCGAGGGCAGCCCCTGGTACAACTTCTTCGACGAGGTCGAGCTCAGCGCCTTCACCCGCGAGGAGGCCGAGGAGCTGATCCGCGAGCCGGTGGAGGGCGTGTTCCGCTACCAGCCTGAGGCGGTGGAGCGCATCCTCGCCATGAGCCAGCTCAAGCCCTACGTGATCCAGAAGTTCTGCATCCACGCGGTGAACCGCATGCTGGAGGAAGGCCGCACGCTGGTGCGAGCAACCGACGTGGAAGCCGTCAAGGACGCCGTCCTCTTCGAGGGGCGATCCGCGCTCCTCGCCACACCGGAAGCCCAGCGGGCCTCCGCCTGATCTATGGCACACTATGACCCTTCGCGAATGGACCCAACCGCCGATCCCCCCGCTCCGGTCGCCGAGCTCCCCCATGCGTAACCCCTTCATCGCCGGCACTTGGGTTCGGGCCGAGAACTTCTTCGGCCGCACCGGAATCCTGGATGAGATCCTGGACGGCGATCGCGATTCGGTGTGGGTGGTGGGGGCCCGGCGCATGGGCAAGACCAGCTTGCTGAAGCAGATCGAGTACCGAGTCCAGCAGAGCACCCAGACCCCCTTCGTGCCCATCTACTGGGACATCCAGGGCAGCGGCGACGCCCGCGGCCTGGCCGATCATCTGCTGGAGAGCGTCGAGGACAGCGAGGCGTTCCGGCGAGCCAGCGACGTCTCCGCCGAGGATCTCGAGGGGCTGAGCGTCGCCGACATGCTCACCACCCTGGTCCGCCGCACGGTACGTGCCGGCTGGCGGCTGCTGCTGCTGGTGGACGAGGCGGAGGAGTTCCTGAGCGTGGCCCGGAGCGAACCGGCCATGCTGCCCCGGCTCCGGCGCATCTTCCAAAAGGGACCCGAGGTGCGCACCGTCTTCATATCTACCAAGCGTTTGGCGAGGGTGGACGAGCGCACCGACTTCGCAACCTCGCCCTTCCTGCAGGGCTTCATGCCTCCTCTCTATCTCCCCCCCTTGGCCGACGGCGAGGCCCGGGCTCTCTTGGCGCGCGGCCGCTTCGCCGAGGACGAGGTGGCCACCGTCATCGCGCGCACCGCCAACCACCCGTTTCTGCTCCAGCTCATCGCCAGCCGCCTGTTCGAGAGCCGGGACCTGGCGGGAACTCTGGACCAGGTGGCGGTGGACGCCATGGTGGCCAACTTCTTCTCGGTGGACTTCCAGACCCTGGAGAGCGAGGAGCGGGCCATTCTAGAGGAGATGGCCGGCGAGGGTTGCCGCGCCCGGAGCGAGTTGGCCCGCTCTCTGGGTCAGAGCGAGGAAGCGCTGGAGACCAACCTCTTCTCCCTGGAGAAGCTCGGCTATCTGGCGAAGGACGCCGACACCTATCGCGTTGGGAACTGGTTCTTCGAGCGCTGGCTGAAGCGGGTGGCGGCGGAGCGGCGCGACGAGGCGCGGCTTCCGTGATCATCGGCGCCAACACGGTCTTTGAGCACGCCGGCAAGCAGTATCACATCCAGGCCGAGGACCTGGGCTTCGAGCACAGGGCCATCGAGCTTCGCGTCTACGACGGCGGCACCCTGCTCTGGCGCAAGCGCGTCCCCTATGCTGAGGAGCTGACCCCCGCTCAGCCCAAGGCAGAGCGCGAGGAGCAGGTCGCCAAGCTCCTGGAGCGAACCCTGCACACCGTCCAGGCCGCCATCGCCAAGGGGAAGATCGGGTAGGCGCACGACGACCGGTAGCGAGCAGCAGGACCGGTAGCAATCAGCGCTCAGCGGTCAGCTACGGCAGGGCACAGAGGTAGCGGTCGGCGATCAGCGAGTGGCCGTTAGCCCGAAGCGGGGCGAGGCGTGCGAGGCCTGGGCGCCTACCGACGATGACCCGTACGCCGTGCACCGCCGTGCCCTCCTCGAGGCCTACGATGCTGTGCGCCCCCTCGCCGGAGCGGCCTTCGTCGAGATGCTGGCCGCCTCCCCAGAGAGCGCCGAACACCGGTACCCCCGCGTAGCGGCCCGGTCACCAACGGGCAACCGTTCTTGCAGCGGTACTACAATGACCTGAGGGGGATCCTATGAGCACCGTCACCTATGAGGCTGTGGTCGAGAACGGAGAGATCAGGCTCGCGGCTGGCGTTCTGCTGCCCGACAG
>DATECU010000253.1:0-5713 GCA_035286745.1 Vicinamibacteria bacterium
CCAGTTCTTCCCGCGTCACACGAAGGTGAAGCGGGCCAGCAGCTCCCGCATCGCCTGAAGGGCGGTCTCCGCGGTCTCGACCCCGCGCTCGGTTTCGTTCGTGCCTTGCTCGACGGCACCCTTCGCCTCGGCCGCATCGGCTTGGTGCTGCCGCACCCGCTCCGCCAGGCGCTCCATGGCGAGCTCGAGGGTCTGGGCCAGGCCCTGGATCTCCTGAAGCGGCTTCAGATGGGCCTCGCTGCAGTCGGTGGTGACCTTCTCGACCACCGCCTGGACGTGCTGCGAGGCGTCGGTGAAGGTGTCTTCCAGGGTGGCCTCGTCTACCTCGAAGTGTGCGGTAGCGTTTGACACCGCCTCCTGGAGCCGCAGGCTTGCCTGGTCGAACACCTCCTCCCGCAGCTTGTGCCCCATGTCCCGGATGGCCTGCTGGATCTCGCGCAAGCCGGGCACCACGGTGCCCTCGAGCAGGGTCTTGGCCTGTTCCAGAACCTCGCCCAGCTTCTCGGCGACGTCGCGCGTCTGCTGGGCCAGGGTGGTCGCGTGGTCTTCCAGTTCGTCTCCTCGGTTCGTGATCTCCGGCGCCGAGGCCTGAAGCTCGGCCGTCAACTCGCCGAGGCCTTGCCGGACCTCGGTCAGAGCCTCCCCCGTGTCGTTGTGCGCATCGGCGATGCCCTCGCCCAGCGTGTTGAGGGCATCGACGACTTCTTCTCCAGCCTCGTCAATGGCCTGCTTGGTCTCGCGGGCTCGCTCCAGAAGGGATTCGGCCGCCTCCTTCACTTCGGTCCAGTCGGACTCCATCTCGGAGGCGACACCTTGCAGCCGCTCTTCGAGGCCACCCAAGGCCTCCTCGGCCCCTTCCAGCTTGGCCTCGAGCTCCTTGAGCTTGACGAGAGCTGCTTCGGCTGCCGTTTCCAGATCCGCCACAGAGTCCTCCCTACGACCAGCTCAAGCCCAGTTCCTGAGCTGCACGCTTCACCTCTTCGACCGCCCCCGGGAGCGGCTCCATGGTCTGCTTCAGCGTCGAGAACCCCTGGTCCAGGGCCCGTGCCTGCGCCCGAGCCTCCGCCTCGGCCTCGGACGCGGTGCGAGCTAGCTCATCGGCGGCTTCGAGGACAGTGCCCACCGCCGTCGTGATGCGCTGTTCCACGTCGTTCTCCAACGTCTCGCGCACGGTCTGTTCCAGCGCGTCGGTGCTCTGCGAGAGCTGAAGTTGTTCTTCCTGGACCCGACCCTCCAGCTCGGCCCGCAACGCCTGCAGCCGCGCCAGCGTCAACTGAATGCGTTCGTGGCCCTGGACCAAGCCGGTCTGGACGGCCTCGGCCAGTCCCTGGGCGCCCTCGACGAGCTCGTTCTGCGCCTCGGTGACCGCTTGGTCGATGGCGCGGAACTCCTCGTGGACCGCGTCCAGCGCTCCCTCCAGGCCCTCTTGGCCCCGCTTCACGGCCTCGGTGAGGTCGTGGACGGCCTCCTGGACATCGCTGCTGCCCTGCTTGGCCCCAGCCTCGGCTTCGGACAGCTCCACGCGAAGAGCGTCCATTGCCTCGGTGGCGTGCGTCGTGTCCCCTTCGACCTCGTGCTCCTGGCCTTCAAGTCCGCTTCGCGTCACGCCGAACGTCCGTTCCAGCGTCCCCCCGCCGCTTTCGACGGTCTCCTTCCCCTGTCGCGCGCTGGCCCCGACTTCTCCCAGGGCTTGCTGCAGCTCCGCCAGGAACTCCGCGGCCTCGCTGCGCCGCTTGACGACAGCCTCGAGGAGCTCGCGCGCCGTCTTGGCAGCCTGGTTGCCTTCCGCGATCAGCTCGGAGACCTGCTCCGGAAGCTCGGGAAGGCCTGTTGAGAGGGTGGACAGGGTGTCTTGAAGGGATGTCATGGCCTAACCCATGTTGTCGATGGTGCGGTCGATCTCGCGCACCGTTTCCTTGGCGACCAGCAGCTCGTCAACCAGGGGGTCGAGGACGAGGGCGGCCTGCTCGCCCTTGTCGAGAGCCGTCTTGAGATCCGCCATGCCATCCCCCCACTCCCCGAGGGCGGGCGTGAGGGTCCCGTCCCAGGCTTGCTCAAGATCGGAAGCGAACTCCACCCCGATCAGTCGCGCTGCCTCATCGCCTAACGTAGATACCGTCTCGGTGAGTTCCCGGCCCTCGTCTTCGGCGGCCTGGCGGAAGCCGTCGTAGGTGCCTTGAAGTGGACCGACGATGCCGACGCACTCAGAGACGACCTCGCTGGGGATGGCATCGAGCCAGCCCTCCGCGGCCTCCTCAGCGACCCCGTCGAGCGCTTCCATCTCGGCCTTCACCGCCTCCGCGGCATCTTCCAGGGCCTGCTCGGCCACGTTGTCCTGGAACTGCTGCTGCTCAGAGTCCAGGGCGGCGATCAGGTTGCCGAACGCCTCCTCGGCATCGCTCTGCGCGCCGTCCAGAGCCTCCATGACGGTCGTCAGGGTCGCCTCGAGGGTGTCGAAGCCGTCCCGGTTCAATGTCTCCGCGTGCTGGCTGATCTCCTCCTGGTCCTTCTGCAGGCGATTGGTGAGATCATGTTCCAGGGCTTCCGCGCCCCGCTCGACTTCGGCCAGCTCCGCCTGATGCGCCTGCTGAGCGGCTTCCGCCAGGTCGTCGAGACCGCCGGTGGCCTCGTCGGCAACCTCGCCGGCTTCCGTCGCGATCTCCTGGCACTGATCGCCAAGCCCCCCGATGTGCTCCTCGGCGCTTTGTTCCAGCTCCTGGTACTGCTCGGAAAGCTGGTCGAAGCCCTGAGCGTTGGCCTGAAGCATGTCGTTCGTCTGCGCCAGCAGAGCGCAGAACTGGCTCAGGTTCTGTACGCCATCGTCGAGGGTTGCGGTGGCCATACGGTCGGTCCTTTGGGGACTGTGATGTGAGCCTAACCCAGGCGTCGAGCCTCATCGAGACGCGGGCCCAGACTCTCGGTCAGCGTCAAGGCCGCCTGGACCTTCTCCAGGACAGCCCGAGCTTGCTCGTCCAGTGAGCCTTCCTGCTGCTCGCACAGGGTGCTCACTGCCTCGATCGCGTCCTTGACGAGCGGGAGGGAAACCTCGGCCTGCTGCGGGGCCTCCTCTCCGATCTTGCTCCGGGCGGCCTGCATGGCCGTGTTGTGCTCGGCCACCACGGCATCGCCACACTCGACCAGGGCATCGGTAACCGCCTCGGTGGCAGCCGACACGGCGCCGAGCAGTATCTGGACCCTGTCCCGGGCGTGGGTCTCGAGGTCCCGGGCGGCCTCGAAGAAGGCCGCGCGCGCCTCCTCGAAGGCCTTGCCGCTGGCGGCAATCGCCTGCTGGAGATCTCCCATGGCGGTCTGCGTGTCATCGAGCCTCTCCCGCAGGCTCTCGTGCAGTTCCTCCGTTCTGGCGGAACCCGCGTCGAGTCCGCCTCTCGCTGCGTTCACGTGTTGCTCCGCCTCCTGGGAGGTTTCGGTTGCCCGCATCTCGAGCTCGCGGGCTCGGGCTGTCACGGCGCTCACCAGGGCCGCGACCCGTGCGCGGACCTCGTTCGTCCGGTTCTCCAGGGTCTGAAGCCCGGTTCCCGCCTTACCGCCCGCGGCTTCCAAGCTGGACTCGGAGTCGCGCAGCTTCTCGGCCAGATCCCTCAGCAGACCATGGGTCTCCTCGGCTTCCTGCACGACCTGATCTCCGAGCGCCTTGGTACGCTCGATCAAGCCCTCGGCCGCTTCCGCCGCGGTGTCAGCAACTTGGGCGAACTGAAGGGACCGGTCGATGGCCTCTTCGAAGAGCTCGTTGATGATGGCGGCTGAGTCGGTCATGTGCTACCTACCGGGGACGGCGAAGCTGCTCGCTCCGGAACGGTTCCTACCCAGAGTGAGAGTCCGCGCGGGCGCGTTTTGCTCACCCCGTTTCTGCGCGATGTGATCTGCGTCACAATTCAGATACCGCGGGGTCCCTTCGACCCTTGCCGCCCAGTCCTCGAGCAGCTCGTCCATCAAGACGGCCATGGGGTCCTCCGGGGCGGCTGACGTACGGCGGGGGATTCTATGCGAAACCGCGGGCCAGTCGGTGACGTAGCGCACAACCCGACAAACCCAGGCGTCGTACTGGCTTTTTCGCTTCGCCGGCAGGGATGACTCAATCGCCTACCGGTCGGCCGGTTGTTGTGGCGCGCCGCTCCGAGCGCTTCCCAAAGGAGTAGGCATGCGCACCGGGCGGTCTCAAGCAACCACGGTGTTGTTCTGCGTCATAGCGGGGGCTTCTCTCCACCTGCGGGGGCTCGAATCCCGGTGGCCCTGGCGGTGTGAACGGGGCTCCGGTCGTCACCAGCTTCACCCTCGTCGGCTACCGGGTGGCGGGATACGGGGTGGCCCTACCGCTGAGGGTGGAGGCGAAAGACCGGGATGGCGACCCGATCCACGGACGAGCGGCAGTGAAGCTGCGACCAGGCCGTGCTCTTTGGCCGCGGGTACCGATCTCGGTGCTAGCGCGGCCGGCTGGCCACCACCACCTCGAGCCGGGCCCGGCCGACGAAGAACCCGCGGCCCCCGGGGCCCATACGGTAGGTGTGATTGAAGCGAAGCAGGCGATCGGCCAGGGCCCGGAGCGGCACCTCGGCCTGGGCGCGGAGCGCCTCGCCGTCCGGGCAGACCACCACCAGCACCACTCGCCGGTTGATGAAGGCCAGGTAGAAGTCGTCTTCCTCCCAGCCGTCGAAGATGTCCTCGGCCGGCCCCTGGGCAGCCAGCCCGTCGGGAATGGTGAAGAGCTGGCTCCGGTAGGCGTGTAGGAAGGTGTGCAGGGTCTTGAGCGCCGCCTCCTCCGGCTCCGGATCCTCGAACAGGATACCCGCCGGCTCCAACAGGCACGCATAACGACCATCGGCCAGGCCGCGGATGGCGGCCAAAAGGGTGCCGATGTCCTCTTCGATCTTGGGGCTCGCCACCGGGAGCGGCTCTCTAGCCCTGACCCAGTCCCAAGAAGGCGGTGCGGGCCGCGCCCACCACGCCCGCGTCGCCGCCCAGAGCCGCCAGGTGGAAGGAGCAGGCCGCGAAGACGTCGGCGAAGACGCGCCGCCGAACCTGCTCGACGATCTGCGCGAGCAGGAACTGGCCCGCGCCGGCCACGCCGCCGCCGATCGCCACCCGATCCGGGTTGAGCAGGTTGAGGGCCGCGGCCAGGCCCACCCCCAGGGCCTCCGCCGTGCCCGCGACGACCTCCAGTGCGACCTGGTCGCCCTGCTGGGCCGCGGCCACGATCCGAGCGGGAGACAGCTCTTGGCCCTGGAGCGTGGAGGCCCGGCTGAGAAGCGCGCGCCGTGCGCGCTCGGTCCAGCCCGCGTTGCCGGCTACCGTCTCCAGACAACCGCGAGCCCCGCAGCCGCAGGGGAGGCCGCTCGGCTCGACCTGGACGTGGCCGATCTCTCCCGCATAACCCGAGCATCCGGTGTGCAGGCGTCCCTCCAGAATGACGGCGCCGCCCACCCCGGTGCCCAGGGTCACGAACAGCAGGTGACGCGCGCCCTGCCCGGCGCCGATCCAGGCCTCGGCCAGGCCAGCGGCGTTGGCGTCGTTTTCGGCGAACACGGGCCGCCTGGAGCGCCGGGCCAGCTCCTCGCCCACCCGAAAGCCGTTCAGAACCGGAACGTTGGGCGCCCGGCGCACCCGGCCGTCTTGGTCCACGATGGCGGGCAAGCCGACCCCCACCGCGCAGATGGGCTCGGCCGCAACCTCGAGCTCAGCCACCGCCAGGCTGAGC
>DATECU010000254.1:0-4516 GCA_035286745.1 Vicinamibacteria bacterium
CCGCCCCTGGCGAAGCAGGGCTACCGCCAAGAGGGTCCGCCCGCCGGCCTGATCGGGACGCCACCCGAGCGCCGAACGGAAGGCCTGTTCGGCTCCCGCAACGTCTTGCGTGTTGAGCAGGGACACGCCACGGGTGAGCTCGCGGACGAAAGTCGTTTGGCGCCGGCTGGCCGGAATGCGAACCAGGACCAAGACCAAAACGGCGGCCAACCCGATCAAGGCTCGGGCTAGCCCGGGCCGTATCACGGGGAACCGGCGCCATCGCCGGCCCGGCAGCGAGAGAAGGGCCAGAAGAGCCAGAGGAGCGGACGACAGCAGGCCCACCGAGTCTCCGGCCTGAGCCAGCGGGGCCAGGGCTGCGGCGGCTGCCACCAGCAGGGCGGCCAGGGCGGGGATGGGGAGGCGAGGTCGCTCCGCTGTCTCGGGCACCGCCGGGACACCGGTCTCTCCGACGGCGCGGAGGAGGACATAGGCGACGATGCCCACGTGGACGAAATCGTTGCCGGCCAGGGGCAACGGCTCGGGGAGCGGGGTGAGCAGCGTGTGCCCGAGCATGTGCAGTGGAAACAGGGCCGCCCCCACCGCCCGCACGACGATAGGCGCCGGGGTCGCCAGCAGAAGGTAGGGGAGCAGGAAATCGAACGCCACGAAGCCCCAGTCGAGGAGGGCCACCGGCGGAACCCGTAGAACGCCGACCGGGAGAGCCAGCGTCCAGGTCCACCAGGATGCGCTGATGGCGGCGGTCTCCACGGCCAGGCAAAGAGCGGCCATGACCAGGGCGGCGAGCCCTGCCATGCGATGCGGCGTGGGCGTACGGCCCAGCCGCCGCCACAGGCGATCGCAGAGGAAGAAAGCCACCAGGACCGCCAGCGCCCAGCCCACCAACTCCTGGACCGAAACCCCGTAGAACGAGACCACCGGCCGGTTCATGAGGTATGGGTGCGGGGATCCCAGGCGCTCTCGGCTGATCCAGCGAATGACCAGCGAGCGAGACACGCCGTAGGCCGCCACGGCGCCCAGGAAGCTGAGGGTGGGCCCACGGCCACGAGTCGTCCACGAGTGCCGGAGCAGAGCCAAGAGGACGAGCCCCGACGGGAGGGTGAGGAGAAGGAAGGAGGAGTCCATGGGGAAGCGCGGGATCATAGCCCGGCCGCCGGATCCCGGGAAGCCTCGCTGCGGAGGAAGCCACGCTGGTTGAGGAAATCGGCAATCCCCTCGGCAGCCAGGGCGTGCTCCCCGGGACCCCAATGCTCCTGGGTTTCCAGGCGCCCCCCCTGCTGCCGGTGGTGGACGAACCGCGGGCGCAAGGAGAGGTAGGGGATCTCCCGCCGCCGGCAGTGATCCGCCAGGAATTGCTCGCGGGGCGCGGGGGCGGTGTGCTGGTTCTCCAGCTCACGCCAAACGGGAAGGTCGATCACCACCGGCTGCGCCCCCAAGCCCCGTGCGGTGGCGAAGAACTCGTCGAGGATGGCCCGGGTGAGATCCAGCATCTCCTGGGGCCGGCGGCCCGACCGCCAGTCGGCCTGCTGCTTCAGCATGGTCAGGAGGTCCAGGAACTTGGATCGGTAGGGCTCCGCGGCCAGGATCTGCGACGGGGTGGGAACCGGGACACCGGTGAGCAGCAGGCGACCGTCCCGCAGCTCGAAGCGGGGTTTGGCCGAGTCCCGAAAGCGCATCAGGTTGCGGAGGGCATCGTCGGTGACGTAGCCGAGCGCCACGACATCCGGCTGGTATCTCGGTCCTTCCTCACGCAGGGTGACGAGCATCTGGTCGTGGCCATACCCGTGCACGCCCAGGTTCAAGACCTCCACGGCCGGGAGCAGGCCCTGCAAGCGATGACAGAAGGTCTCCGCGTCGCCTACCCCTTCGCCAAACGTGAATGAATCCCCAAGGAAGAGCAGTCGCTTGACACCCACCGGCTTGGGGATCGCGTACTCGCGACGGCCGCGAAGTCCCCGGGAGTTGGAGCTCACGGGCTTTCCGCCCGGGCCCGCCGAGTCCCGCAGACCCGGCCGCAGAGCCCAGCCTCGGGTGGGGTGAGGGATGTCAACACCGAAGCGGAGCGCTCCGGCCAGCTGGCGATGCCGCTTCACCCACTGCAGCCGCCAGGACGGTTCGGTCCGGGAGCTGGCGACTCTCAGGAAGAACGCTTCGCTGGACAGAAGCGCGCGGGACGCCAGCTCGAAGAAGAGCAGCACCACCGCCGCATAGGCCGCCGCGCGACCGAGCCGCCGCCCAGCCCCGTGCACCCGCATGAGCGATCGCATCGGGTATAAGGATATGCGTGAGCGCCCTGGAAAAGGCATGGCGTCCGAGCCGCACCGTCGCCCCCCTGCTGCTCGCCGCCTGCGCCGTGCTGGCCCTGGATGCGGCGCGGGGGGACAGCATTACCACCGACGAGCCAGTGCACCTGGTGGCGGGAGAAAGCGTCTGGCGCACCGCCGATTTCAGACTGAGCCCGGACCACCCGCCCCTGGGGCGCCTGTGGGCTGCGCTGCCCCTCCGGTTCTTGTCTCACCAGTGGCCCCCGCCCGAAGCGCCGGCCTGGCAGCGCGGCGATTTCTGGGAGATGGGGTGGCTCTGGCTCTCCGAGCTGAACGACGGCGACCGGCTGATCCTCCCGGCCCGGACGATGATCGTGGCCCTGCTCTTGATCCTCTGCCTCCTGGTTCAGAGCACCGCGAAGAGCCTCTTCGGGGGCCGGGCGGCGCTCCTCGCCTTGGCCATGGCCGCCCTCGACCCTACGCTGCTGGCCCACGGCCACTACGTGACCACCGACCTCGCCATGGCCCTGCTGGCGCTCACGTCGCTTGTGACCTGGGCCCGGATGCTGGATCGGCCCACACCCGGGCGCATCATGGCCGCCGCCTCTTCGCTGGCGGGAGCGGCCCTCATCAAATTCTCCTGGATCGCCCTGATACCTGCGCTAGGCGCAATGGTTGCTCTGGCGATCCTGCGCAGCGATCCCGGCACCCGCCGGCGGCAAGCTCTCCGGCTGTCGGCGATCCTCTTGGGGCTTGCCACCTGGCTGGTCCTCGGCATCTGGGCCGGCTACGGCTTCCGCTACAGCGCGTTCTGCGAGCGGGATCGAACCACCGCTCTGATGACCGCGGCGCCCGACTTCGGCGCCGCGCTCCCGACCAGCATGGCTGAGGCCTGGGAGACGGTGCTTCACGATCCCAGCACCGCGAAGCCCAGGGGCGACGCCGTGAGCGCCGGCCTGGGCTGGGCGCGCGAGCACCGGTTGCTCCCCGAGGCCTACCTCTTCGGCATGGCCGCAGCCCGGAAGCAGTCGCTCTATCGAAGCGCCTATCTCATGGGTCGCCACTCGGTGACCGGCTGGCCCTGGTACTTCCCGGTTGCCTTCCTCATCAAGACGCCGCTGGTGACGATTCTCCTGTTCCTGGCGGGGCTTCTGGCGATAGCCCAGCGTCGCGTGCCCCTGGGCGAGCCACTCTTGGCGGCCGGGCTTCTGGTGTTCGGCCTGACGTACGGGGCCGCGGCCCTGGTCAGTCACCTGAATATCGGCCAGCGCCACCTGTTGCCGCTGTATCCGATCGTGTTCCTGGTGGCGAGCGCCGCCGCTTCCTGGTGGCCGACGCGGCTGGGGAAGATCCTGCTGGGGGCCGCCGCTTGTTGGCTGACCGGAACCGCCGCCTGGACCCACCCACACCAACTGGCTTACTTCAACGAGCTGGTGGGGGGAGCCAGGAACGGTCACCTCTACCTCACCGACAGCAACCTCGACTGGGGGCAGGACCTCAAGCGGCTGGCGGAGTACGGCCGCCGGCATCCTGAGAAGACGCTCTTTCTGGCCCGATCCGGGGAGGCGCCCATGCCCCGGGCGCTGCGAGTCAAGATCGCGCTTGCCGAAAGCGAAAGGCAGCCGCTCGACGACCTCACCGCCGGCACCTACGCGGTGAGCGCTACCAGGCTCTCGGGGGTCTATCAGCCGCTGGTCCGGGACGATGCCTGGCGGGATGAGGCCCTTCAGCGTCGCTACCGTGCGCTGCACGCGGTGGCTAACGGATCCGCGTCGATGGGCGAGCTGGCAGGTTCGGATCGACTGTGGGCGCTTCGCGAGTACCACATCCTGCGGCGATTCCGACTCGTCAACCGGCTGCGCACTCGCCCGCCCGACGAGCGGGTGGGAGCCTCGCTCCTTCTCTACCACTTGACCGATGAGGACCTCGCGACCCTGACGAGCCCGTGAGATGGAAGACACGCGCGGCCAGGCGATAGGCTGGGTCGGGGGTTGGCTTCTGTTGGCCCTGGCCATCGGCTACTGCTATCAGCCGATCGCCGGCAACGGCCTGGTTTGGGACGACTGGACCAACATCGTTGCCATGCGCGAAGCCCGCGGCCTCCACCCCGACGGCCTGCGCTGGGCCTTCACGACATTGGTGGGGGGCCACTACCACCCGCTGACCTGGCTCTCCTGGGCTGTCGACGACCGGCTCGGCGGCGGCCGTCCGATCGCCTACCACCTCACCAACGTTGTCTTGCACCTTCTCAA
>DATECU010000255.1:0-6144 GCA_035286745.1 Vicinamibacteria bacterium
CGAACCCGCTGAAGGTGCAGTCTTCTGCGCCATCGAGGGCACGCACTTCGCCGGCCCGGTCTTCCAGAATCAGCTCGACCCGCGTCCGGTCGGGTGCCCAGACCCGGAAGCGCGCCCCTCCTTCCTCTATCCACGCGCCGAAGCTGGGCCGGAAACGGGGTATCACCTCTCCTCCCGCCGGATGTTACTCAGCCAGGTGAGAGGACGCCATGGGGCGGCGGGCCCGGCCTCGGGTGGCCCCCCCGACGCTGGAATGTCGATCGGGCTCGTGGCCGCGGCCACAGTGGCGGTCTGCGCACCCGGCTGGAGGGACCGTCGTGCACGAGACCGGTCCGCAGGGTCATCCGTGATGACCAGGTCGATCACCCGGCGAGACGCCAGCCGCTGGCGCCATCCCGGCGAGCCCGCGCGCCGTCGCGAAGCCGGCGGCCGATCGTCAGCGCACGGAAGGCAGGAGCTGGTTCACGATGGCGTCCATGATTCGTGACCAGTTCGAGGAGGCGTTTGCATTGTCGCGCCACTGGCAGGTGGCGACCGCCACCAGGCGCACTTCAGGCACCACCACGATGAACTGCCCCCCGTAGCCGTTGGCGTAGACGTAGTCTAGACCGTGGGCACGGCCCCGCCACCACAAATAGCCGTAGCCGCTCGCGAAGGTGTAGCTGGCCAGAGGCACCTGGGGCGCAAGCGACTCCGAGAGCCACGCCTCGCCGACCACACGGACCCCTCCCCGGCGCCCGTGGTCCAAGACGAGCGTCCCCAGCGCGAGCATGTCGCGGGGGGAAAGGTAGAGGCCGATACCACCGTGGCAGAAGCCCTGCGCGTCGGTGAGCCACCGCCTCTCCCCGATTCCCAGCGGCGCGAACAGGCGGCTCCGGGCCCAGGCATCGAGCCGCTGCCCGGTGGCCTGCTGGATGACGATCGAGAGGAGGTGACTGGCTGCGGTGTTGTAGGTGTAGTGACTGCCGGGCGGGAAGGCGAGGGGCCGCGCCAGCAGGAAGTCGACCTGGCTCGGCGCCCGGAGCCACTCGTTGAAGAGGGCGTAGTCGCCTCCCTCGTACCAATCGAAGCCGCTTGTCATGATGAGCAGTTGCCGTATGGTGATTCGCGCGCGATCGTCCGCGATGGTGGTGGCCACCGGCTGCAGCCAGGGGCCCATGGCGCTGTCGACACCGGGGAGGAACCCCTCGTCGAGGGCGAGGCCTACCAGGAGCGAGGTGACGCTCTTGGTGACGGAGCGCACGTCGTCGGGTGCGTCGGCTCGGGCCACCCCGTAGCAGTCCTCGAACACGGTGGGCCCACCGCGGGCGACGACGAGGCAGCCCATGCCGGGCACGGTGCTGACCTGGGATCGGGCACGAGCTAGCCCGCTCGCCTCGAAACCGGGAGGGCTGCTGGGCTCAGGACCAACCGGGCCCGACGAGCCACAGCCGGAAGCAAGCAGAAGCAGGAAGAGCACGCGGTGTCGCGTCCTGGGCGGAAGCAAGCAGCTGACGGCGTTGCGCACGAGGCCCTCCGAATTCGAGGCGAGACCTGGCTGGACCACGCGCCGAACGCCTACCCGGCTGCCGACCCCAGGCCGCGGCGGAGCGAACAGTGGGGTATGGTCTTGGCGGTGCCCCGACCACCCCATCTCCACCGGTCGCCGGCAGGCGCGTAGGTAATACGAGGGCGGTTCGCGTGTCAACCCGCCCCGTCGCCGTCTTGCGCGCTCGGGGGCCTTCCCCGGCTCCGGTCACGCCCGAGCGAGCCCTGGCAGGTGGACAGCGCCCCTGCCCGCGGGCGGTCCCGGCGCGCCGGTTCCGGCCAACGGGCAAACCCCTGCCCACCCCGCGGCTACGCGACCTCGTCTGCCCCGCCCCGGTGGCGGTCGCAGCCCACTCGTCTGCGAGCACCTGCCGGCGAAGCACCTGGCTTCCAGTGCGGCAGGCCACGGCTTGGCGGGCACGTCCCGAGCGCGTCCGGTCGCGCCTTGGCCTCGGTGCGGCGGTCCTCGCACCGAGCGGGTTGACCGTCCGGTCGGTTGGAAGAACCTGCTTGCGTCCCAGGCCGGGCCGTTCTACAGTTCGCACAACGTCTAAGCCAGGATCACGGCGTCGCGGGTCGCACTTTCCCGTGCGCCATCGAGCCGACTCCCACCCATCCCGGAGGGAAGCATGCGGTATGTGTCTGCGAAGGCGATCGTGGGGCTTCTCGCCCTGCTGGCGACCGGGACAACGGCCCAAGAATCGGGCCGCGAGGTCTGGATCACCATCGGTCGGGATGAGGCCGCCCGCCTGCAGGGGGCACTGGCCGGAGCCGGTCGCCAGGATGTCCTACAGGTCGAGACCGAAGGCGACCTGGTGTTGGCCCGCGTCCGCGAAGACCAGGTCCCTCTCGTGTCCCGAGCGGTCCACCGCGTCTTGCGGCGCTGCGGCGGCTTCGTGGCCCACGAATCGCGCGAGGCGGCCCTCGCCACGATGGCTCGCGAACAGGCGCTCGCCCCCGACGAAGCGCTGCTCGCCTATACCGTCGACAACGGCACCGTGGTGCAGGCCCTGATCGGCAGCGTGCTGGAGAGCAGCCTCCGCTCCACCATCGAGAGCCTGGCCGCCTTCTTCACCCGCTACCACACCACACAGACCGGCCTGGACTCGGCTCACTGGATCCGCGATCGGTGGACGGCCCTGGTCCAGGGACGCGCTGACGCCGCGGTCGAGCTCTACAGTCACCCCAGCTCGACGACACCCCAGCCCTCGGTGGTGCTGACCATCCAGGGCACCGCGCTGCCCGGCGAGGTCGTGGTCCTCGGGGCGCACCAGGACTCGATCAACGGCGGCGCCAGCGGCCGCGCTCCGGGCGCTGACGACGACGCCTCCGGTGTCGCCACGCTCACGGAGGTCATTCGTGTGGCCATCGCCAACGGCTATCGACCGCAGCGCACGGTCAAGTTCATGGCCTACGCCGCCGAGGAGGTCGGCCTGCGCGGCTCGGCCGACATCGCCGCCCAGTACAAGAACGGCGGCGTCAACGTGGTTGGCGTGCTGCAGCTCGACATGACCAACTACAAGGGCACAGCCACCACCGACATCGTGATGATCACCGACCGCACCAACGCGGCCCAGAACGCCTTTGTCGAGCAGCTGGTCGACACCTACCTGGGCCTGCCGCGCTCGACCACCCAGTGCGGCTACGGCTGTTCCGACCATTCTTCCTGGCACTCGCAGGGTTTCGTGGCTTCGTTTCCGTTCGAGGCCCTCTTCGCCGACACCAATCCCACCATCCACACCGCCAACGACACGTTGGCGCAGAGCGGCAACAACGCCAACCACGCGGTCAAGTTCGCGAAGCTGGCCGCGGCTTACGTGGCGGAGCTGGCCAAAGGCGGGATCGGCGATGGCGACACCGCGCCCCCCACCACGTCGATCACGGCTCCGCCGGCCGGGTCGACGGTCTCCGGCACGGTCGCCGTCTCGGCCTCGGCCAGCGACAACGTGGGCGTCACCAACCTCGAGTTCTACGTGGACGGCGTGCTGGCCGGCTCGGATTCGACCTCGCCCTATGGCTTCTCCTGGAACACCCTGAGCGCGGCCAACGGCAGCCACCTGCTCCGGTCGCGCGCCTACGACGCCGCCGGAAACGCCGGCACCAGCGCCGACGTCGGCGTGACCGTGAGCAATGGCGGCGGGCCGGCCGACCTGACCGGGACCTACGACTCGACCCTGAAGGCGCCCAAGTGCGCGACGGTGGGCCGTTCTTGCGACTCGGGCTCCTCGCTGCTCCTGGGTCGAGGCAGCAAGGGCCCCGAGCCCAGCCACCCCAACACCATCAACAACTCCTGCGCCGACGGCACCTCGGGAACCTTTCACAGCGATGAGTCTAACGACCGCCTCAAGGTCTCGACCGTCGACGGTACCGCCCTGGCCCCCGGCAAGCAGGTGCGTGTCGACGCCACCGTGTGGGCCTACAGCAGCTACACCTCGGACAAGCTCGATCTGTACTATGCGGCCAATGCCCTCAGCCCGAATTGGACCCTCATCGCCACCTTGACACCCCCGGGCTCCGGCGCTCGCACGCTCAGCGCGACCTACACCCTGCCCGCCGGCGCCTTGCAGGCCATCCGCGCCCAGTTCCGCTACCAGGGCTCGGCCGGCACCTGCAGCTCCGGCGGCTACAACGACCGCGACGACCTGGTGTTCGCTGTGGATGGTCCGGCTACGCCCGACTTCAGCGTAGCCTGCAGCCCCGCGTCGCTCTCCGCGACCCAGGGCGGCAGCGCGACCAGCACCTGCACGGTGACCTCGATCAGTGGATTCAGCAGCGCGGTAGGCCTGGCTTGCTCGGGCCTGCCCTCGGGCGCCTCCTGCACCTTCAGCCCGGCCTCGGTCACGCCACCCGCCAATGCCTCGGTCAGCTCGGCCCTCACCGTCTCAGTGGCCGGCACCGCCGCCGGGTCCTACAGCCTCAGCGTCAACGCCACTAGCGGCTCCACCACGCGCACGGCCAGCCTATCGCTCTCGGTGACCGCCAGCGGCCCTGGCGACGTGACCGCCACCTATGACTCGACCCTCAGGGCCCCCAAATGCGCGACGGTGGGCCGTTCTTGCGACTCGGGCTCCTCGCTGCTCCTGGGTCGAGGCAGCAAGGGCCCCGAGCCCAGCTACCCCAACACCATCAACAGCTCCTGCGCCGACGGCACCTCGGGCACCTTCCACAGCGATGAGTCTAACGACCGCCTCAGGGTCTCGACTGTCGACGGGACTGCCCTGGCCCCCGGCAAGCAGGTGCGTGTCGACGCCACCGTGTGGGCCTACAGCTCCTACACCTCGGACCAGCTCGACCTGTACCATGCGGCCAATGCCAACAGCCCGAATTGGACCTTCATCGCCACCTTGACACCCCCGGGCTCCGGTGCTCGCACGCTCAGCGCGACCTACACCCTGCCCGCCGGCGCCTTACAGGCCATCCGCGCCCAGTTCCGCTACCAGGGCTCGGCCGGCACCTGCAGCTCCGGCAACTACAACGACCGCGACGATCTGATCTTCACCGTCAGCCCGTAGAACCCGCTCCATGGCCGTGGTCTTGGACTGAGGCCGGCCGTCGCCGGGGCCAGCGCCGCTGCCCGCGGGCGGTCCCGGCGCGCCGGTTCCGGCCAAGGGCAGACCCCTGCCGCCGGAGGTTACTCAGCCAGGTGAGAGGACGCCATGGGGCGGCGGGCCTGGCCTCGGGGTGGCCCCCCCGACGCTAGAATGTGGATCGGGTTCGTGGCCGCGGCCGCAGCGGCGGTCAGCGCACCTGGCTTGAGGGACCTTCGTGCACGAGATCGCCTTCCTGCGCCAACTCGTCGTGATGTTCGGCGCGGCCCTGGTCGTCGTCCTGCTGCTGAGCCGCTTGCGGCTGCCCACCATCGCCGGCTTCATCGTGGCGGGCGCCGTGATGGGTCCGAGCGGCCTGCACTGGGTCGAGGAACCCGGCAGGGTCGAGCAGTTGGCCGAGGTGGGGGTCGTCCTTCTCCTGTTCACCATCGGACTGGAGTTTCCGCTCACCGGCCTCCGCCGCACCGCGCGGGCTGCTTCCCTGGGAGGCGTGATCCAGTTAGGCGTGACGGCGCTGGTGGTGGTGGGGATCTCGCTGCGGTTGGGCCTCTCGGCTCCCCGCGGGGTTTTCTACGGCTTCCTGGTCGCGCTCTCCAGCACCGCCATCGTGCTGCGGGCCTTGGCGGAGCGCGGCGAGACCGACGCTCCCCAGGGGCGCTTCATCGTGGGCGTGCTCCTCTTCCAGGACCTGTGTGTCGTGCCCATGATGCTCGTGCTGCCTATGCTTGCCGGTGCTGGGCGGGGGCCCTGGGACATCGCGCTGGCAATAGGTAAGGCCGCGGCGGCGGTGGCGGCGACAGCAGCCCTGGCGCGGCTCTTGGTTCCGCGGGTGCTGCAGATGGTGGCGGGCACCCGCAGGCGCGACCTGTTCGTGCTGACCGTGCTCTTCTTCTGCCTGGGGATCGCCTGGCTCACCTCGCTGGCAGGGCTGTCGCTGGCCTTGGGGGCCTTCCTGGCGGGCATGGCGCTGGCCGACTCTCACTATGGCCACCAGGCGTTGTCCGACATGCTGCCCCTGCGCGACACCTTCTCCAGCCTGTTCTACATCTCCATGGGGATGCTCCTCGAT
>DATECU010000256.1:0-6372 GCA_035286745.1 Vicinamibacteria bacterium
GGGGAGCTCGAGGTCTTCGAGGAATCGAAGGGGCGGATCCACGTCTTGGGCACGGTGCTCGCGGGCAGCGTGGTGGGTGAGGTTGGCTTCCTGGACGGGCGGCCGCGCACTCGGCACGTCCGGGCCAAGACCGCCTGCGACCTGCGCAAGATCACTCGCGACGCCTTCCTGGCGCTGCTCACCGACGCGCCGTCGCTGTTCGCCAAGGTCACCATCGCTCTGTCCGAGCTTCTGGCCACCCGCTACCGGAGCATGGTGGAGGAAATGGAACCGGTGCGGGCGCTGGCGGCGTCGCTCAGGCACGCGGGCGATGACACGCCCCGCGCCTCCCTGCAAGCGGTCGAGATCCTGAGGAAACTCGCTCCCGGAGCGGGCACCGACGATCCGGAGCTTTGAGTCGAGTGAATCTGCCTCGGGATGCGGCTCTGGTGGAGTTGCGGCCGGAGGCCCTGACCTTCGCTTCCCGCAGGGCCCTGCTGCCAGGGACTGCGGTCTCCTTCACCCTGGTGATGGAGGGGCAGCCGCTGCCCCTGGAGGCGGAGGTCGCCGCCTGCTTGGTGGTCGCCAAGGACCGCAAGGGCCTGCTGTTTCACGTACGGCTGACGCTCGAGGGCCTGGCGCGATCCGATCGCCGGCTGATCGAGCTGTTCATCGGCAAGGGTCGCGGCGCTCCGGCCCTGGCCCCCACGCCAGCGAAGTAGCCGAGCAACGGACGGTAAGCGGCCCCCTTCGGGGAGGCACGGTCTCGCTCGGCATCGGCCGCGGAAGCCCCGCTCGGTCTCCTTGTCCGCTCACTTCTGGCGTTGGGGGCCACCAGTCGGGACTTGGCCCAGGCCATCACGCGCGGCCAGCTTCGCAAGGCAAGCTGAGTGGTTGCGTCCCGTGGCGTGGCTACTGGACTGGCGGGGGCGTGGTGCGCAGGTACTCCAGGACCGCCCGGGCCTCCTCGCGGCTAACGTTGGCCGGTGTCATGGGCGTCAGGTACTGCTCCAGGAGCTTCCTGGCCTCGGGGTGCTTCTGGAGCATGGCCTGCGGGGCGAGGATCATGTTGAGCACGAACTCCGGGGAGCGGCGGGCCGTCACCGCTCCCAGCGGCGGGCCCACGAAGCGCCGGTCCAGGCGATGGCAGGATCCGCAGTTCATCTGGTAGAGCTTCTGGCCGGCGGCGGCCAGTTGCTCGTCGATCGGATCCAGATTCAGGGGTTCCTTGATGGGCCCCACGCCGTGGGCCAGCTCGAACGGCGTCAGGTCGGATCCGACTCCCTTGCTCGGGACCTTGCCGCAGGTCAGCACGGCGGCGGTGCCCAGAAGGAGGGCGGCCACCGGGAGCCTCATTGCACAAGCTCCGCCGAGCCCTGGAGAGACTCCCACTCGCTCATGGCGGCAGCCACCTCGTCGAGCAGCGCCTGCCGCGTGGTCACCGCTTTCTCCGCCGCCGCCCGGTCCGCGTAGAAGCCGGGACTGGCCATCAGGTGCTCCAGGTCTCTGACCGCCTGCTCCTTCTCGGCGATTCTCCGCTCCAGGTCGCTGATGCGGGACTTGAGCTTCTTGGCCTCGCGCTCCCTCGCCTGTCGATCGGGCTGCGCGTCCTTGGGACGCAGCCGAGGCGCCAGGGGATCGTAGCCTCTGGGCGCCGGTTTGTCGGGGGCCTTCGCGTGGGAAGCTGCCGGTGTCTTGACGACCGCAGCTTGCGTCTTCACCTCCGCCGGGGCCTCCGGGCGGGAGGTGGCTTGCGGGCTCGTCTTCAGATGGTGGAGGGCCTTTCGCTCCGGCGTGGGGAGCGGCACCGCCAGGCCTGATTCCCGTTGCTTCTTCCAGAACACGAAGTCCTCGTAGCCCCCGGGGTAGAGCAGGGCCTCCCCGCCGCCCACCTCGATGACCTTGGTGGCCAGGCGATCCACGAAGTAGCGGTCGTGAGAGACGAAGATGAGGGTGCCCCCGTAGTCGGCCAGGGCATCGAGCAGCACCTCTTTGGAATCGAGATCCAGGTGGTTGGTGGGCTCGTCCAGCAACAGCAGGTTGCTCGGGTTCAGCAGCATCTTGGCCAGCGCCAAACGGTTGCGTTCGCCTCCCGAGAGCACCGCCACCCGCTTGTAGATGTCGTCTCCCGAGAAGAGGAAGCCGCCCAGGATGGTGCGGATGCGGGGCACCATGGTGCTGGGAGAGGCCGCCGACATCTCCTCATAGACGTTCAGGGCCGGGTTCAGGACCGCCGCCTGGTCCTGGGCGAAGTAGTCCAGCACCACGTTGTGGCCGATGAGCCGGACCCCGGAGCTGGGGCCGTCGACCCCGGCCAGCAGCCGCATGAGCGTCGACTTGCCGGCGCCGTTGGCTCCCACCAGGGCGATGCGGTCGCCCCGCTCCACCAGCAGGTCGACGTGGCGCAGCACCACGTTCTCGCCGTAGGCACGCCGCACGCCTTTGAGCTCGAGCACCACCCGGCCGGGCTTGGGGGCGTCGGGGAACTTGAAGCGGATCTTCTTGCGCTCGGGGGGAATCTCGATCCGCTCCACCTTGTCGAGCATCTTGATGCGGCTCTGCACCTGCCGGGCCTTGGTGGCCTGGTACCGGAACTTGTTGATGAAGGCCTCGGTCTTCTCGATCTCTTCCTTCTGCCGGCGGTGGGACTCGCGGAGGCGCTCCATGGCGGCGGCGTGCTCCACCACGTACTTCGAGTAGTTGCCGTGGTAGTCGGTGAGCGTCCGGAGTCCCACCTCGGTGATGCGCTTGACGGTCGAGTCCAGGAAGTAGCGGTCGTGAGAGACCAGCACCACCGAGCCCGGGTAGTCGGCGAGGTACTCCTCCAGCCAGTTCCGGGCCGGCAGGTCCAGGTGGTTGGTGGGCTCGTCCATGAGCAGCAGGTTGGGGCGGGCCAGCAGCAGCTTGGCCAGCGCGATCCGCATCTGCCAGCCCCCTGAGAACTCCTCGGTCCGGCGCTTCTGGTCTTCGAGGCTGAAGCCCAGGCCCTTCAGCACCAGGGCGATGCGAGCGTCCATCTCGTAGCCACCCAGGTGCTTGAAGCGCTCGCCAACCTCCGCATAGCGGGTCAGGAGCTTGTCGTGATCCTCCCCGTCGTCGTGGGTCGCCTCCGCCAGCCGGTCCTCGATGGCGTGCTGCTCCGCCTTCAAGGCCAAGAGCTCCTCGAAGGCCAGCACCACCTCGTCGAAGACGGTGCGGCCGCCGTGGACGATGCCGTCCTGGGGCAGGTAGCCGATGCTGGTGTCCGAGGCCATGCGGATGCTGCCGGCATCGGGCTCTTCGAGACCCGCCAGCAGCTTGAGCAGCGTGGTCTTCCCGGCGCCGTTGGGCCCGGACAGGCCGATGCGGTCTCGCTTCTTGACGTGCCAGGACACGTCCTCCAGCAGGACGCGGTCCCCGTAGCGTTTGGTGAGGCCTTCGACGTGAATCATGGCGGATCAGGCGTCCAGGGGAAGCCCCAGGAACTCCAGGCTGGCCCGGGCCAGCAGGTGGCGGTGCTCGGGCTCCAGAAGGTTCAGGCGGTATTCGTTGATGACCTTGATCTCGTGGCCCTCCCACTCCTTCCAGCAGGAGGCGCAGATGGTGGCCAGGACCTGGTCCTTGGTCTTTTTCGGGAAGGGAACGCGGTGGGCAGGCGGGGGCTCTCCGGGGTTCTTGCAGCGGGTGCAGGTCACAGGCATGGCCTCCAGGGCTCCGACAAACACCCCATTATAGGCCAGCGCCGCGCGGGCTGGTTTGGCCGCTGGCGGCGTCCGTGCGACCATGGACTGTTTATGGAGACACCGACTTCCGCCAAGAGCTTCGCCGCCTTGAACTTGTCGCCCGAGACCCTGGCCGCCCTCGAGGCCAAGGGGTATCAGGCCCCTACCGACTGCCAGTGGGAATCGCTGCCGCGGATCCTCTCGGGCAAGGACCTGGTGGTGCAGTCCCGCACCGGCACCGGCAAGACGGCCGCCTTCGGCATCCCCATCGTCGAGCGGGTAGATCCCGGCCGGCAGGAGGTCCAGGCGGTGGCGCTGACTCCCACCCGCGAGCTGGCCATGCAGGTGGCCCAGGAGATCTCCGAGCTCGGGAGAGGCCGGGGGGTCAAGGTCGAGGTCATCTACGGCGGTGACTCCATGGACCGCCAGCTCGAGGGCATCCGGGCCGGAGTCCAGGTCATCGTGGGAACGCCTGGGCGGGTCCTCGATCACCTGCGCCGAAAGACGCTGCGCTTCGAGGCGGTGCGGCAACTGGTCCTGGACGAAGCCGATCGCATGCTGGACATGGGCTTCGCCCAGGAGATGTCCGACATCATGGACTTCATGCCCGCCGAGCGCCAAACGCTCCTGTTCTCGGCCACCGTGCCGCTGGGCATTCGGGGTCTCATCTACCACTACCTCACCGAGCCCGAATGGGTTCTGCTCTCCGAGGACCAGGTCTACGTCACCGAGGTGGAGCACCTGTACTGCCTCACCCCCAAGCTCCACAAAGAGGCATCGCTCTACAAGCTCATCGAATACGAGAACCCGGCCTCTTCCATGATCTTCTGCAACACCCGCGAGGAGACCCGTCAGGTCTTCACCTTCCTGGCCGGGAAGGGGCTGCCCTCGGCCATGCTCTCCTCGGACTTGCCCCAGAAGAAGCGGGAGCGGGTGATGGGCCGCTTCCGCTCGGGCGACATCCGGCACCTGGTCACCACCGACGTGGCCTCACGAGGCATCGATATCGAGGACCTGTCCCACGTCTTCATCTTCTCGTCGCCTGATTCCCCCGAGCAGTACATCCACCGCGCCGGGCGCACCGGGCGGGTGGGGAAGAGCGGTCGCGCCATCAGCCTGGTGGGCGCCCACGACCTGCTGAACTTCAACCGCCTGGTGAAGCGCTACAAGATCGAGGTGGGGGAGCTCCAGGTTCCCTCCGACGCCGAGGTCCAGGAGCGCAAGCTGGAGCGGATCGTGACCCGGCTGGCGGCCGAGGGCCAGACCCTGCCCCTCGAGGACTTCATCGAGCTGGGGCCCATCGCCCGCCAGATCGCAACCCACGATCACCGGGATCGCATGGTGGCGTTGTTGCTCCGCAACTACTTCCAGGCCCCGCTTCCCGAGGCTGAGGAGCCGGAGGAGGCCCCGCCGCCCAAGCCGTCGGCCCACGGTCGCCCGGGTGGCCATGGACGGCCCGGCGGGCGCGGCCGTGGACCGAGGCGGCGGTAGGGAGTCCAGCGGTCGATAGCAGTCAGCTGTCAGCGATCAGCGCTCAGCTACGGCCGCCCCCTGCGGAGCGGAGGACGCACGTCGACAACAGCCGCTCCGACGTTCGGCTGTTGTCATCTGACTGCCGCGCCGAACTGACCGTTGTTGAAGGCCCAGGCTACGCGTCTCAGTTGGTCGACGGCCAAGACCTCCCACGGGTTGACCTGCTGGATGGGCTGCTCGGTGCCAGAGGCGACCGTGCCGACACCTTCCTTCGTGCGCTCGGCGCCGCCGACATGGAGGTAGCGGTGCGCCCGGTGGATGTCGCCAGGGCCAAAGCCGCCGTCATGACCTTGGTGCCACCGGTCAAGTTGACGCACAACGCGTCCCAGCCGAGGTTCCACTCGCGCAGGATCGAGGGCAACTTGGCCTGGATCTCCCGAAACGTAGCCGTGAGGTCCTGGGGGTCGGAGAGGAGGATCTCGCGCGCCTTGGGGACTGGTGTCCCCAACTGCGCTTCGATCTGGTCGACGATCGGCCGTGTCTGGGCGCTCACGACGTAGGCGACGAAGTGGGGTTTCACTTCGCGGATGGCAGCCAGCGGCGCCTCGGGCGTGCCGCCAACGGGGACGACGAGAGCTGTGGGGCTCGCGGCGGCTTCTGGTTCGTCGTGCCCCGCTGGAACCATGGCCTTGCGCCCCCCCTGCGTTGCGGGCTACCCGTGAACTCCCTTGTCGGCGCCGCTGGCGGGGGCCGCATCCCACATGAGTCGCGGCCCATCAAGGGTGAGATTCAAGGCGTTCAGGATGTTGCGCCCGAGGATTCCGCGATCAACCGGGGCGACAACGAATCGTCCGCGAAAGAGCCGGCCACACAGGCGCATCTCGACGGTGACAGCCCCCGCCCAGACCCGTGTGCCATCGAATCCGGCCAACTCGAACCGGGAGTCCTCCGAAGGCGCGACACCCAACGCGTCTGCCACCGAGAGCGGGAGCACGGTGACGTCTGCACCTGAATCGAGCAGCATCGGCACATCGACGCGGGAGGCGCCGGAGACGGGGTCTCGAAGCGAGACCCGCGCCACCGGGGCTGGCGGGTCGAAGGAGGTCGAGTCATACGCCGGCATCGGCCTCGTCCTCGCGGACTTCCATCCGGAACAGCTCGGCGTCCTCGCGCCGGGCAAGCCGGGGGGTCCAGACACGCGGCAGCGGCTGGTTCCCCT
>DATECU010000257.1:0-2862 GCA_035286745.1 Vicinamibacteria bacterium
CCCGCCGGCGTTTTCTGCCAGCCTCTCCAAGAAGGACGGCGCCAACCTCGAGATCGGGAATGCGACCGAGGCCGCCGCGGTTCGCCGCGACCTCGAGGCCGCCACCTTCAAGGTGACGAAGGTCCAGCCCAAGGAACGGAAGCGCTACCCGGTCCCCTCCTTCATCACCTCGAAGCTGCAGCAGGAGGCCTTCCGCAAGCTCGGCTTCTCGGTCAAGAAGACCATGCAGGTAGCCCAGCGGCTGTACGAGGGCGTGGAGCTGGGTGCGGACGGCAGCGTCGGTCTCATCACCTACATGAGGACCGACTCCACCCGGGTTTCCGAGGACGCCCTGCAGGCGGTCCGAGGCCACATCGCCACCGCCTACGGCGAGGAATACCTCCCCGAAAAGCCGATCTATTACAGGAGCAAGAAGGACGCTCAGGACGCGCACGAAGCCATCCGCCCCACCTACCTGGATCGGGATCCCGACAGCATCAAGAAGCACCTCTCCAAGGACGAGCTGAAGCTCTACCGCTTGATCTGGAACCGCTTCGTTGCCTCCCAGATGCGGCCCGCGGTCTTCGACGAGATCGTGGTCGACATTTCCGCAGGGCCCTACCTGCTGCGGGCCAAGGGCTCAACCCTGAAGTTCCGCGGCTTTCTGGCCGTCTACGAAGAGACCCCCGAGGAGAAGGTCGCCGCCAAGCCCAAAGAGGAGACGCCCGCCGACGAGGCCGAAGGCGATGGCGCCCTTCCGCCGCTCAAGGAGGGAGATGTGCTCTCCCTCCAGAAGCTCGACACCGACCAGCACTTCACGCAGCCTCCCCCCCGGTTCTCCGAGGCCAGCCTGGTCAAGGAGCTGGAGGAGAACGGCATCGGCCGACCCTCCACCTACGCCTCGATCATCGCCACCATCGAGGCCCGCGAGTACATGGAGAAGCGGGAGGCCAAGCTGCACCCTACCGAGCTTGGCTTCTTGGTCACCGATCTCCTGGTCCAGCACTTCCAGGACATCATGAACGTCGAGTACACGGCGGCCATGGAGCAGGAGCTGGACGAGATCGAGGAGGGCACCGACAACCTCCTGAACACGTTGAACCAGTTCTGGAAGAAGTTCGAAGCCGACCTCACCCGGGCCGCTGCCGAGATGGAGAACGTCAAGGCCAGGGAGATCGAGACCGACGAGGTCTGCGACAAGTGCGGCTCCAAGATGGTGATCAAGTGGGGTCGCTACGGGAAGTTCCTGGCCTGCTCCGGCTACCCCGAATGCAAGAACACGCGCCAACTGGCCGGCGAGGGGGGGCCCGAGCTGCACGAAGACCTGGCCAAGGAGGTCTGCCCCAAGGACGGCCAACCCATGGTCCTCCGCAAGGGGCGGTTCGGGCCCTTCCTGGCTTGCGCCCAGTATCCCGAGTGCAAGGAGACCAAGCGTTTGGTGCGGGGTCAGGACGGCAAGTTCCAGGCCGAGAAGCTGCCCCCGATCGAAGAGAAGTGCCCGGACTGCGGCAGCGCCCTCATGTGGCGGCGCGGCCGCTTCGGGGCCTTCATAGCCTGCAGCAACTACCCGGCCTGCAAGCACATCAAGAAGAAGGAGGCCCGGGAGATCGGCTTCACCTGCCCCGACTGCGGCGAGGGTCAGGTGGTGGAGCGCAAGGGCCGCTGGGGCCGCTTCTTCTACGGCTGCCGGCGTTACCCGCAGTGTCGCTTCACCGTGCACCACAAGCCCATCTCCGAGCCCTGCCCCGACTGCGGCCGCGCCTTCCTGCTCGAGAAGGAGACCAAGAAGGAGGGCAAGGTGGTGTTCTGCGGGAGCGAGACCTGCCACTACAAGCGGGAGGCGGCGTAAGCCGGAGGCCTCTACTCCCGCCGCCGTCCCGGGCCGGGGACCTTTGAGATCACCCCGCCCTTGTGGTGAGATGCCAGCGTGAGCGCTCAGCGGGTGACGGTGGTGGGCGGTGGGCTTTCAGGCTGCGAGGCGGCCTGGCAACTGGCGCGCCGCGGGATTGCCGTCGACCTCTACGAGATGCGGCCGGTGGTGAGGACGCCGGTGCATCAGACGGCGGACCTGGCCGAGCTGGTCTGCTCGAACTCCCTGCGCGGCAACAGCCTGGAGCAGGCCGCCGGCCTGCTCAAAGAGGAGATGCGGCGGCTCGGCTCTCTCGTTATGCAGGTGGCGGACCAGGTCAAGGTGCCGGCTGGCAGCGCGCTGGCGGTGGATCGGGCGGGCTTCGCCCGCGGCATGACCGAGGCGGTCTCCGCCCACCCCAAGATCGCGCTCCACCGGGTGGAGGTTCCCCAAATCCCCGCCGACCCGGTGGTGATCCTCGCCACCGGACCCCTGACCGCCGACGGCCTGGCGGCGGATATCCGGGCCTTTGTGGGCCGCGATCATCTCCACTTCTACGACGCCATAAGCCCGGTGGTGGAGGCGGACAGCATCGACCCCAGCAGGGTCTTCCGCGCCTCACGCTACGGAAAGGGCGGCGACGACTACCTGAACTGCCCGCTGAACGAAGCCGAGTACCGAGCCTTTCACCAAGCCCTGGTGAGCGCCGAGAGCGCGACCCTGCATGATTTCGAGAAGGAGCTCTTCTTCGAGGGCTGCCTGCCGGTCGAGGTGATCGCCAGCCGCGGTCCAGACACCCTGCTCTTTGGACCCATGAAGCCCGTCGGCCTGGTCGACCCTCGCCGGGGGACGCGTCCCTTCGCCGTGGTCCAGCTTCGCCAGGACAACCTGGCCGCCAGCCACTTCTCTCTGGTCGGCTTCCAGACCCAGCTCAAATGGGCCGAGCAGGCACGGGTGTTCCGCATGATCCCGGGCCTGGAGAGCGCGGAGTTCGTGCGCTTCGGCATGACCCATCGCAGCACCTACGTGAACGC
>DATECU010000258.1:0-36951 GCA_035286745.1 Vicinamibacteria bacterium
GCCCCCGCGCGCCAGCGCAAGGAAACCGCCGAGACCTTGGGGGCCAAGCAGCGCGAGATCTCGGTGAGCGAGTTTTTCGCCAAGAACCGGCACCTGCTGGGCTTCGACAACCCCCAGAAGGCGCTGCTCACCGCGGTCCGCGAGTGCGTGGACAATTCGCTGGACGCCTGCTCCGAAGCCGGCATCCTCCCCACCCTGCGCATCGGCATCGCGCAGCTTGCGGAAGACCGCTTCCGCATCTCGGTCGAGGACAACGGGCCCGGCATCGTCAGGAAGCAGATCCCGCGCGTCTTCGGCAAGCTGCTCTATGGCTCGAAGTTCCACACCCTGAAACAGCAGCGGGGCCAGCAGGGCATCGGCGTCTCCGCCGCCGGCATGTACGGCCAGCTCACCACCGGCAAGCCGGTCACCATCCTCTCCCGCACCGGCGCCAAGGCCCCGGCCCACCACTTCGAGGTGACGGTCGACACCAAGAAGAACGAGCCCCTGGTCCTGCGCGACGAGCCTTGCGAATGGGACGTCAACCACGGGACCAAGGTCGAGATCGAGCTGCAGGCGGTCTACAAGAAAGGCCGCCGCTCGGTGGACGACTACGTGGAGCAGAGCGCCCTCGCCAACCCTCACGCCGAGGTCTTCTACACCCCGCCTAACCAGGAGACCATCCACTACGCGCGGGCGGTCACCGAGCTGCCGGAAGAGCCGAAGGAGATCAAGCCTCATCCTCACGGGGTGGAGCTGGGCATGCTGCTTCGGATGTTGCAGGACACGCCGGCCCGCACTCTGTCCGCGGCGCTCAAGCAGGACTTCTCTCGGGTCACCGACAAGATCGTGGGCGAGGTGGCGCGAACCGCCCGGGTGAAGCCCGAGGCGCGGCCCCACGGCCTGACCCCGGCCGAGGTGGAGCGGCTGCACCAGGCGGTGCAAGCGGTCAAGATCATGGCGCCTCCCACCAACTGCCTCTCCCCGATCGGGGCCGAGGCCGTCCGGCTAGGGCTCGAGAAGCGCTTCCAGGCCGAGTTCTTCGATGCCGTCACCCGGCCTCCGGCCGTCTACCGCGGCAACCCCTTTCAGGTCGAGGTCGGCCTCGCCTACGGCGGCAGCCTGCCGGGCGACGAGCTGATCGAGCTGTTCCGCCTCGCCAACCGCGTGCCCTTGCAGTACCAGTCCTCGGCCTGCGCCATCACCAAGGCGGTGATGACGGTGGATTGGCCGAGCTACGGTCTCGCCAAGTCCAAGGGCGCCTTGCCCCAGGGGCCGATGGTGCTGATGATCCACATCGCTTCGGTGTGGGTGCCCTTCACCTCGGAGTCGAAAGAGGCCATCGCCCACTATCCCGAGATCGTGAAGGAGCTGCGTTTGGCGCTGATGGAGGTGGGGCGGCGCCTGGGCGGCCACATCCGCCACCGCCGGCGGGCCGCCGACGAGGCCAAGAAGAAGGGGTACATCGACAAGTTCATCCCTCATATCGGCATCGCCCTCAAGGACATCCTGGCCCTCTCCGACAAGCAGGAAGCCCGGGTGGTCGGCACGCTCCGGGATACCCTGGAGCGAAGCCGGGAGAAGCTGGTGTGAGACGGCGGGCGGGGGTGCTGGCGGCTGCCGCGGTCGCCTTGCTCGCCGGCTCGGCCGCCGCCCAGAACCCGCCCTCGCTGCCCGCCGCCCAGATCGAGGCCGTTGAGAGGATTCTCACCGCCGAGATGTCGAGGTGGGGCATCCCGGGGCTCAGCCTGGGGGTGGTGGTCGACGGCGAGATTCGTTTGGCGAACGGGTACGGGGTGGCCGACCTCGAGAACAACGTCCCCGCCAAGGCCACCACCCTCTATCGCCTGGGCTCCATCTCCAAGACCCTGACCGCGACCGCCGTGATGCAGCTCTCGGAGCGGGAGAAGCTGGACCTCGATGCCCCCATCCAGAAGTACGTACCCGGCTTCCCGGAGAAGCCGTGGCCGGTCACCGCCCGCCAACTGCTGGCTCACCTGGGGGGCATCCGTAACTACTCCGAGGGAGAGTTCGGCAGCACCCGGCGCTATGCGAGCGTCGGCGAGGCGCTGGCCATCTTCAAGGACGGTCCCCTGGCCTGCGAGCCGGGAACCAAGTTCCTCTACAGCACCTACGGCTACACCCTGCTAGGCGCGGCGCTGGAAGGTGCGACCGGGGAGAGCTACCTCGACCATCTCAGGAAGCAGGTCCTGGAACCGGCGGGCATGGAACGCACCGTGGCCGACGATGCCCTGGCCGTTCTCCCCAACCGAGCCCAGGGCTACGTGCGCCTGGCTTCCGGCGACCTCCGGAACTCGGCGCTTGCGGATACCAGCAACAAGATCCCGGGGGGCGGCCTGGCCGGCACCGCCCTGGACTTGGCCCGCTTCGTCATCGCCCTCGAGAACGGGGTGCTGGTGAAGAAGGAGACGCTGGCCAGGATGCTGACGCGCCAGGCGGCGCGGGACGGCAAGCCCAGCGGCTACGGCCTGGGGGTCTTCCTGGGCAATCGCCGTGGCGTGCGCGAGGCTTGGCACACCGGAGGCCAGCAGCGGGTGAGCACCGTGCTCTACCTCCAGCCGGACCGGCGGCTGGGGGTGGTGGTGCTGGCCAATCTGGAGGGGGTGCGGGATCGCCTGTTGGAGGTTGCCCGCCAGGTCGCCGACATCGCCGCCGCCCGTTGAGGACGGGCCCATCCGGGGCGCCGGCCGCCGCGCTATGGTAAACTGACCGTTCGGGCGAACGACTACACCCCGAAGTCACTGAATCCTCGGAGGTTAGCTCTCTCTTGGCCAAAGCGAAGGGCGCCGCCAATCCGGCGCTTGAGAAGATCCTCGGGTCGGCTCACGACATGCACGACAAGATCGTGGGCGGCAAGAAGCCGTCGATGAAGTTCCCATTGCGGAGCCTCGCCAACGTTCGCTACACCCCCAAGAAGGGCCACTTCGAGATGCTGGGCAAGCGCAAGGAGCGGACCCTCACCGTCTCCACGGTCAAGACCTTCGCCCAGACCATGCGCATGCTCGCCCTCTCGAAGAAGCTCATCGAGACCGACGACTTCGCCACCAAGCGCGACGCCTACTACCAGACGAAGAACTGGGAGGACGCCCGCTGCGACGAGCAGTCCGAGTCCGATACCCTGATGGACGACATCGAGGGCCTTTACAGCCTGAACAAGGAGCAGCTCGGTTTTCGCCCCGACGAGCACGGCGGCCTGGTGGCGGGTGAGCTGGTGGTTCTCGACCACAAGCCGGGAACCACTCAGATCGAGGAGATCGACTGCACCAAGTTCGGCTCCGGCGCCTACGGCATCCCCTCGTCGGTGGAGCACCTGGGCTTCAAGACCAAGGCCAAGTTCATCCTGGCCATCGAAACCAACGGCATCTTCGAGCGCCTCAACTACCACCGCTACTGGTCCAAGGCCGACTGCATCCTGGTGTCGATGCAGGGCGTGCCCACCCGCGCCGTTCGCCGGTTCGTAAGGCGCCTGGCCGACGAAAAGAAGATCCCCGTCTATGTCTTCGTGGACTGCGACCCGTACGGAATCGCCAACATCTACCGCACGCTCAAGGTCGGCTCCGGGAACAACGCCCACCTGAACGAGTTCTTCTGCGTGCCCCAGGCCAAGTTCCTGGGGGTCACCCCGCAGGACATCCTCGACTACGACCTGCCCACCCACCCCTTGAAGGACGTGGACATCAAGCGGGCCAAGGACGCCCTCAAGAACGACCCCTTCTTCCAGCACTACAAGGCATGGGCGACCGGCTTCGAGCAACTGCTCAAGATGGGCAAGCGCGCCGAACAGCAGGCCTTCGCCAAGCACGATCTGAACTTCGTCATGGACGTGTACCTGCCCGAGAAGCTGAAGCACATCGAGAAGTTCCTTCCCTAGGAGCGACGCCGTGATGGGACTGTTCTCTCGTTCCAAGAAGCCCAAGGCCCCCGTGAAGCCCAAGAAGAAGAACCCGGCCAAGGCCAAGGTCGAGCAGCCCAAGGCCAAGAAGGCTGCCGACGGCAAGGCCAAGAAGACCAAGCCGGCGCCCAAGAAGGCCGAGGCCAAGCCCCCGGCCCCGGCCAAGGTACCGGCCGGCAAGCCCTCGACGGCAGCGATTCCCACCCCCGGCAAGCCCAAGGCTGCTGGGGGCAAGCCCTCGAAGAAGGGCGGGCGCAGGAGCTCGCTCGCCATGCGCCGTGGCCCTAACGGAGAGCCCTTCGTGCCCGGCGACCTGCTGTTGCCGAACGGGGTAGGCAACCCCGACGAGTTGCAGTACCTGCTGCGGGGCGCGGTGGCGGCCGAGCACCCGGCGCCGGACACCGCGGTCCAGGAGATCCTGGCCAAGCCGGGAAGCTCGGGCCTGGGTTTGAACCAATCCGACCTCTCCCGCTATGCGGACGGGATGGCCGACCGCTTCCTCCGGGGCACCATCGAACCCTTGCTCCCCCTGAGGCAGCCTCCGCGCCGCACCTTCGTGGGGGTGGTGGAGCGGGCCAAGCACCGGCGGCGGGAGATCGGCGCCTTCCTCCGCGGCCTGGACCTGGGCCGCACCGAGACCTCCCACATGGACGCTCACGCCGAGGCCAGCTTGCAGAACCTCATGGAATGGGCGGCCCGGCTGGAGATCCTGGCCGACGCCGACGAGCCCAACCAGGTCGACTTCACCCAGTTCCATCGGGTCCTGGACCAGCTCGACAACACCACCGAGGCTCTGATCATCGACGTGGAGTTGACGCTGCGGCGGCTCAGGGATCGGGTGCACGCCTGACCTGGCTCGCTGGCTAGCGGAATCCTCCAGGCGAGTCACCCTTGGGTGAGCCGCGCATGTCCAGACTCGTCTCCCGGTGGCTCGTCCTCTGGAGCCTGCTGCTGGGGGCCTGCGGGGGCTCCACGCCTCCGACCGTCTCCACCTCGCCCCCTCCCAGCGGGCGAGAGCGGACCCTGCTCACCGGCCCCTGGCGCTTCAGGGCCGCCGGCGAGCCGGCGGGGGCCGAGGCCCCCGACTTCGACGACAGCGGCTGGGAGCAGGTGGCCATCCCCCACACTTGGGGCGAGGAGCCCTTGCGCAGCGCGTGGTATCGCACCCACCTGACGCGGACCGAGCAGGATCGCGCCCAACGCACCTACCTCTGCTTCGAAGGCGTCGCCACCCTGGCCACCGTCTTCGTGAACGGCGCCGAGGCGGGCCGCCACCAGGGGGCCTTCACCCGCTTCACCCTGGACCTCAGCGACAAGCTGCTGGCCGGCGACAACCTGATCGCGGTGCGGGTGAGCAACCACCCCGCGGATACCGTGGACAGCCTGCCTTCGGGACAGGGCAAGCAGCTCTACCACATGTACGGCGGCATCTACCGCAAGGTCTGGCTGCTCACCACCAGCCCTCACCACATCGACCCCATGGACCACGCGGCCTCCGGCGTCTTCGTCACCGCCTCGGAGGTGAGCGCGGACTCGGCGCGGCTCTCGGTCCGGACCCTGGTCAGGAACGCCAGTGGCAGCCCAGCCCGCTACCAGGTCGTCACCCGCTTGATCGAGCCCGAGGGGCGCGAGGTGGCGACCCTCAAGAGCGGCCTCACGGTGCCCGCGCAGGCTTCGCGTCCGGCGGTGATGGAAACCAAGCTGAAGCGCCCGCACCGCTGGACCCTGGAGGACCCCTACCTCTACCTGGTGCGCAGCGAGCTGTTCCGCGACGGGGTCCTGGAGGACGCGGTCCAGGAAACGACCGGCTTCCGCGACTTCCGGCTGGAGAACGGCCGCTTCCTGCTGAACGGCACCCCGATCCCGATCCGGGGCGTGGGCAAGCACCAGGAGAGCGAGTACCACGCCTCGGCCATGACCGACCAGGAGATCCGAGAGGACTTCCTTGGGCTCAAGGACCTGGGCGTCAACATGGTGCGCCTGGCCCACTATCCCCATGCGCCTTACGAGTATGAGCTGGCGGACCAGATGGGGATTCTGGTCTGGGCCGAGAACGGCCACTCCAATTCCTGGAAGGCCGGCGAGATCGGCGACACCATCACCCGGGAGATGGTGAGGCAGAACCTGAACCACCCCTCGATCGTGGTCTGGTCGGCGGGCAACGAGACCGGCTTTCTGCGTGTCAATCGCTATGCGGGCGTCATCAAGAGCGAGGACCCCTCGCGCCTGGTCACCTACGCCAGCAACATCGGCGCCCGCGGCAAGGAGCGCTACCCCAACCTCGACTTCGTGGCCCACAACACCTACCGCGGCTGGTATCACATGGAACCCTGGGACTTCGAACCGGGGGCTCTCACCATGCGCTACATCTCGGAGACCGGCGGCGGGGCGGTGGTGAGTAACCACACCGGCTACGCGCGGCCCGGCAAGCTGGTGGACCACTTCGAGCCCGAGGAGTACCGGCAGAAGCTGGCCGAGATCCAGTTGCAGGTGGTGTTTCGCGATCATCCCGCGGAGATCCCCATGTACCTCATCTGGCTCTACCGGGACTTCGCCATCGACAAGTACAAGGGGGTCCGCAACACCAAGGGCCTGCTGACCTATGCCGGCTTCAAGAAGGACGCCTACTACCTCTACCGGGCGTTCCTCAGGCCGGAGGAACCCACCGTCCATCTGACCAGCAAGACCTACTTCCTGAGGCGGGGCCCCGACGCGGTCGGCGTCAAGGCCTACTCCAACAGCCAGGCCCTGACCCTCACCCTGAACGGTGGAGATCAGGGTACCAAGCAGAACGGTCGCTACCGACTCGAGGGCCGCCCCATCGCCAACGTGTTCTACTGGGACTGTCCGCTGCAGCCGGGTCGAAACGAGATCCTGGTTCGGGACCAGGCAGGCCGCACCGACTCGACCATCGTCTACTTCGACGCCGGCGGCGGCGGCGGAGCGCCGCCGGAGGCCGAGTCGGCGCCCATTAGGCGACTGCGCTCCAGCAACCCGCGGAGTCCCGCGACCTTCATCGACCAGCCGGTTCGGGAGCAATGGCCGTTCTACGACGAGTTCGACGGCACCGCCGACAACAGCTTCGACCGCCTGCCCGACCTGCTTCGGGGCGCGCGCTTCATCAGCACCCACCGCCTGAGCAAGCCGGAGCACCGGACCGACATCTCCTTCACGGTCGGCTCCGCCGAAGTCGAGGTGCTGCTGATGGCCACCGCGGGCGGGCCACCGCCCAACCGCTGGCTCCGAGCCGGCTTTGCCGATACCGGGACCACCGGCCTGTGGCGAGACAACGACCTGCGCCTGGTCGGCTACCACCTGCTGCGCAAGAGCTGCCGCCCGGGCGAGAAGGTGGTGGTGCCCGGCGCCACCTGGGACTACCTGTTGCTGGTCAAGGAGAAGGGGCCGGGCACTCGGTAGGTGGCCAGCCCGGATTCCCGATGGCGTTCTTTCGCCGGCTGCTTCACGACCCCCGCCTGGCCCTCTTCGTCCTGGTGTTCGGCAGCTACGCCTACTTCTACCAGGGTGGGGGCTGGAACCAGAACTCCCGCTTCGACCTGACGCGAGCCCTGGTGGAGCAGGGCACGGCGTCGATCGACGCCTACGAGTTCAACACCGGCGACAAGTCCCGGCTGAACGGCCGCTTCTACTGCGACAAGGCCCCCGGCGTCTCCTTCCTGGCCGTCCCCGTCTACGCCGCCTTCCACCCGTTCGCCGAAGGCCACCGCCCCAAAGCCCGCCTGGTCACCCGTGCCGCCTACCTGGCCACGCTCTTGGTGGTCTCCCTGCCCTCGGCACTTGCGGCCGTCGCTCTCGCGAGCCTGGGGGCCGCGTTCGGCTGGCCGCGGCGGGGGGCGGCGGCGCTGGCGCTGGCCTGGGCGCTCGGAACCCTGGCCTTCCCGTACGCGACGCTGCTCTACGGCCACCAACTCGCGGCCTCGCTCTTGCTGGGGGCCTTCGCCATCCTGGCCCGGGTGCGTCAGGCGGGTCTCCCCACGGTACCGCCACCCCCAGGGTCCTTGGCGCTCGCCGGCCTGCTTCTCGGCTCGACGGTGGCGGTGGAGTACCCGCCAGCCATGGCGGTGGCCGTGTTGCTCGGCTACGCGGCCCTCACGGTGCGGCCCTGGTCTCGCCTGCCCTGGCTGGTGGCCGGCATGGTCCCCCCACTCGCCGCGTTAGCCGCCTACCACTGGACCGTCTTCGGCGGGCCGCTCACCCTTCCCTACCACCACGTCCTGGAGGCGCCGCGGCACCAGGGCCTCTTCTTGGGCGTGAGCACGCCGCGCCTCGACATCCTGCATCGGATCCTGATCGGCGAGCAGCGCGGGCTCTTCGTGTTCGCCCCCTGGCTGCTGCTCGCCCTCCCCGGCCTGCTGCGGCTCTTTCGCCACCGCCGCTTTCGACTGGAGGGGGCCGTCTGTCTCCTGGTCTTCGGCCTCTTCGTGGCCTTCAACACCACGCTCTCCACCTCCGACACCGATTGGCGTGCCGGCTGGGGCATGGGCCCGCGCCACCTGATCCCCAGCCTGCCCTTTCTGGCGATCGGCGCCGGCGGCCTGCTGCTGCCGATCGGGAAGGCGACGGGGTTCGCCGGGCGAGGCCTGCGCCGAACGCTGGGCGCGATAGCGGCGCTCTCTCTGACCTTCTCCGTCGCCATGATGCTGATCGCCACTTCGGTCCGACCCGAGGCTCCCACCGCCTACCGCAGACCGTTCCAGGACTTCCTGATCCCGGCCTTCCTGCGCGGCGAGCTGGCTCAGAACACCATCCCCATCCACACCGGCATCATCAAGGAACGCCGAGAGGCCTGGAACTGGGGCGAGGCCTTCGGCCTCTCCGGCTTGCCCGCCCTGATCCCGCTAGGCGTGTGGGCGGCGGTCAACGGCGCCTGGTTGCTGGCTTGCCTGCGGCGCCAGGAGCGCGAGACCGGCCGGAGCTGAGCCTCGGCGCCGCTGCGTCAGTCACCCCCTGGGGGATCGCCTTCTTCTTCCTCGTCGAAGCCGTCCCTGAAGATGAGGTCGCTCGCCAGGTATTGGATGCGCTGAATCCGACCCTGATCGTAGTCGACGTAGAAGAGGTCACCACCGGGCCCGGTCTCCAGGCCTACCGCGCCGCCATCGAGCCCCGCCGCAAAGGTGATCCGGTTGGCAGGGTCGGGCACACCCGCGCTGTCGACCATAACCGCCCAGATGCAGCGCCGAACGTAGTCGGTGAAGAAGAGAGCCCCGTGGTAGGTCGGCGGGTAGGGGCCTCCGGCGTAGAACGCCAGGCCCGAGATCGAGGAGGCGCTGGTGGAGCAGGACTCCCCGGCGACCACCGGGCTGCCGCGGCGATAGGCGAAGAAGGGGGCGGCGGCGGTGTTCTCGGCGTAGAGGCTCTCGCAGAGGTCGAGATCCACCGCGTCGTAGTCGTCCTGGCGGCCGGATCCCTCGTGGCAAGGCCAGCCGAAGTTCCTCACCAAGGGCGAGAGCGGGTTCTCGATCCGGTTGATCTCCTCCCAGGTCCGCCAGCCGACGTCGCCCACCCAGACCTCGCTGGTGCCGGGACGGAGCGTGAAGCGAAACGGGTTGCGCAGGCCGTAGGCGACGATGCGGCGTGCCACGGAATCGCTGCTCGCGAACAGCGGGTTGTCGGGCAGCGCCAGGCCCGTCTCCGGGTCCAGCCGCAGGATGGCGCCGTTCAGGACCGCTGGCTCGCCGGCAGGCCGCCGGAGGCTCTGACTGCGCAGGGCGCCGCCGCGGGCGGTAGGCGGGGTCTGGGTTCCTCCCACTGGCGCCGGTGGATCGCCGCAGACGTTTCTGGGCGTGAAGGGCTGGCCGGTCGAGGCGTTGACGACGGTGCCACCGTCCTGGCCGAAGTCCGCATGAACGAAGTTGGCGCCCTCGCCGGCGCTCGCGTAGAGGGCACCGTCGGGGCCGAAGGCGAGCGTACCTACCGAGTGGCTGGGGAACTGCTGGCACCAGCCGTCCAGGAGGACTCGCTCGCAGATCCCGCCGCCGGGCAGCGGGGCGCAGCCGGCGGGCGGAGTCCCGCTCACCGGCTCCAGGCGCGAGAGCCGAGCCGCGACCGGGCAGCCGTCGGTGAGGGGACCGGGGCCGGCAGGTGCACCGGACGGTCCCGGTCCGGGACAGGCGTCCCCCCAACTCGGGATGGTGCCGCCGGGCTTCTGGTCCAGGGTGTAGAGGACGAAGACGTGGGGCGTGGCCGGAAAGGCGGGGTGCAGGGCCATGCCTAGCAGGCCACGGTCCCAGTAGTCGTAGACGCTGGTGCGCAGGTCGGCGAAGACGGTCGGCGTGCTGCTCGAAAGGGCCGCGAACACTCTGACGAGCCCGCTCTTCTCGGCCACGAAGATGCGCCCGTCGGAGGCGAACTTGACCACCATCGGCTGGGCCAAGCCGCTGAGGACAGTCGACTCCTGGAAGTTTGCAGGCAGGGTGGCCGCGTCCGAACCAGCGGCCAGACTGGCGAGAAGGAGCACGCCCGCGGCGAGGCCGTTCTTGGTGGAAGAAGGCGGTTGGATCATGGAGGGTGGTCGTCTCCTTTGGCGTTGGGCGACGCGACCTAGACGAACGCCCGGAAGACCTCGTTGGACAGGAGTACGCCTCGCGGGGTCAGGCGCAGGGCCCCCTCGCGCACCTCCACCAGCTCGGCTCGGAACACGTCGCCTAACTGCACGCGGTAGCTGTCGAGCGGATCGACGCCGTAGCGCTCCCGAAAGCGGACCAGGTCGATGCCCGCGGCTCGGCGAAGGCCGGTGAAGAGCGCCTCTCCCACCCGCTCTTCGGGCGTCAACCGCCGCTCACCGGCGCGGGCTGCCGCCGCTCCCGCGGTCTCGACCGCCCGGCAGTAGCCGCCGAAGCCCTCGCGGTTCCAGTAGCGAACGCCATCGGCGTAGCCGTGAGCGGCCATGCCGAATCCCAGGACGGGGGCATCGTCCCAGTACTTGCCGTTGTGGCGGGACTCGAAACCGGGTCGGGCGAAGTTGGCGATCTCGTAGCGGGAAAGACCGGCCCGGCCGAGGCGGTCGACGGTCTGCCGATAGAGATCGGCCAGCAGATCGTCGGCCGGCAGCGCCAAACGTCCCTGCCGCTGCCGGTGGCCGAGCACCGTCTTGCCCTCCGCCTCCAGGAGGTAGAGGCTCACATGAGCCGGCGCCAAGGCCAGGGCGACGTCAATCGTCTGGCGCCAGCGCTCCGGGGTCTCCCCCGGCCAGCCCAGGATCAGGTCCAGCGACAGGTTGGCGAAGCCCGCCTGCCGGGCGTCGGCGGCGGCGGCTTGGGAGTCGGCGGCGGAGTGGCGGCGGCCCATCTCGGCCAGCACCGCGTCATCGAAGCTCTGAACTCCCAGACTCAGACGATTGACGCCCGCCTGACGCAGCGCGCGATAGCCTTCCAGGTCCAGGTCCTTGGGATTGGCTTCCAGGGTGATCTCCGCCGGCGGGTCGAGCGAGAAGCGCTCGCGCATCTTGTGCAAGAGCCGCGTGAGGCGCGGAAGCGTCAAGAGCGACGGCGTACCGCCGCCGAAGTAGAGGGTGTCGGCGGCGGCCGGCGGGGTGCCCTCGATCTCGGCCAGCAGCGCGAGCAGATAGCGTTCCTGCCTGTCCTCGATCGCCGGGCCTGGCGAGATCGCGAAGTGGCAGTAGGTGCACTTCACCTCGCAGAAGGGGATGTGGACGTAGAGCCCGATCATCCCTTGCGCGGGGGAGCGCTCAGCCCGGCCCCGATGGCGAGGCGGTGAGCGATCTGCCGGCCCTCGCGCCGATCGGGCGCCTGGATGTCGATCAACAGGCACATCTCCTGGAGGCGGGAGCGCAGGCGCTGGCCGATGCGGTCCACCAGGAACTCGCTGCGCCGAAAGGCATCGCCTCGCTGGGCCGTCTCCGCCGGCGCGTCCTGGAAGTTGGTGGTGATGAGGGTGGCGCGCTTCTCCATGTAGCGGCCGTTCAGGATGTAGAACAGGGTGTCCACCATCCAGTCGGTCATCTTCCAGGCCCCGAGGTCGTCGAGCGCCAGGATGTCCGCGCTCACCACCGGCTCCAGCACCTGGAGCTCGGTGGTCCGGGTCTCCTGGTCGTAGGAGTTGCGGATCTCCCGGATCAGCTCGTGGAAGTCCCAGAACTGCCCGGAGGCTCCCCGGGTGGTGACCAGCTCCCGGAGCACGGCCACCGCGAGGTGCGTCTTGCCCACGCCGTTGTCGCCGGTGAGCAGCAAGCCTAACCCCTCGTCGTGACCCAGGTGGGGATAGCCCGCGCAGTAGGTCATGGCCTTTTCGAGAGCCGCCTTGAGCGAGGGGTTGGAGGGCTCGAAGTCCGCCAGCGTGCAGTGGTCGTAGCGACGAGGGATGCGACAGGCTCGCAGCAGAGCGTCGCCCGAGTCGACCGAGCCTGAAGCCTTCCGGCAAGCGCACTTGACCGCGAACTCGCGGCCCTCCTTCTCCACGATCTCGAAGCCGGTGCCCCGGCAGCGCTCGCAGGTCAATTGAGGGCTCCGCGAAGGCTCTGGGCTCGCTGGTTGCGCCGCAGCTTCTCCTTGGCCTTGCTCTCGATCTGGCGGATGCGCTCCCGGGAAAGGCCCAGGCTGTCGCCGATCTCCTGCAGGGTCTGGGGTTCCTCGCCGTCCAGGCCGAAACGCAGCCGGATCACGTCCCGCTCCTTCTCCTCCAGCTCCTCGACCATGGCCCGGATTTGTTGCTCGAAAGAGGTGCGGATCAGCTCCAGCTCCGCCGAGGGCACGCTCTCCTGCTCCAGGGTGTCGCCCAGCTCCATGTTGCCGTCCTCGCCGACCGCGGTGGACAGCGAGAGATCGTCGCCGGCGACCTTGAGCAGGCTCTCCACCTCCTCCTCGCTGAGCGAGGTCTTGTCGGCCAGCTCGCGAGTGGTGGGAGAGCGGTCCAGCTCGGCAGCCAGTTGGTGGCGGGCGTGGCCCACCCGGGAGATCTGCCCCGACAGCTTCTGGGGCAGCCGGAACACCCGGGTCTGCTCCGAGAGGGCGTGGAAGATGGCCTGCCGCACCCACCACACGGCATAGGAGATGAACTTGACGTTGCGCTCGGGGTCGAATCGTTTGGCGGCCTCGATGAGGCCGATGGTGCCGTCGTGGATGAGATCCAGGAAAGAGACGCCCAGGCCGCGGTAGCGTTTGGCGTAGGAGACCACGAAGCGCAGGTTCGACTCCACCAGCCGCTGCAGGGCTTCCTGGTCGCCCTGCTGGATGCGCTGCCCCAGCTGCTTCTCGTCCTCCTGGGTCAGCGGCTTGAAGCGCCCGATCTCGCGCATGTAGGCGTTCAGGCTGTCCCGGCTGGCGGTGGGGGCGGGCGCCGCCTTCTCGCTCTTCACCGGCTTCTTACGGGGTTTCTTCGAGCGCATGAGCGACCGCAGGCTCCATTATAGTTCGGACCGGTCCGCCGGCTCCGAGGCGAGGCCGCCGCTCAGGGTTCTTCCTGAATCGCGGGAGACGGACTGCGAACGATGTGGGTGGGCGGGAGCTTGACCAGGGCCTGGTCGATCTTCTCCTGCAAGCCCTCGCCGCGGCTGCGCGCCAGCTCATCCTTGAGTTGGCGCAGGAACTCGGTGAAGTCGGCCTGCATCTGCTCCATCTTGTGCCGCATGTTCAGGATGATCTCGATGCCCGCCAGGTTGACCCCCAGATCGCGCGACAGGTTCAGGATCACCTCCAGCTGACGAAGGTCCTGGTCGGAGTAGAGCCGGGTGTTGCCCTCGGTGCGGGAGGGCTTGAGCAGCCCCTCCCGCTCGTACAGGCGCAGGGTCTGGGGGTGAATGCCGTAGGCCTTGGCCACCACGCTGATCATGTAGTAGCGGCCCTTGCCGGGGGCCGGCCTGGACTCGCTAGGTGCGTCGGTGGCGGTGCGGCGGCCTCGGGGCATGCTCACCTCTTGACTTCGGGGGCAGGGCCCTGGATCAAGCCTCGCCTCGGATCGTCCGGGTTCCGGCGCGCGAACTCGCGCAGCAGCTCCCGGCTTGGGTCGTCGTCGACCGCGGGGACCCACACCCGGACCTCGACCCACAGGTCGCCCCGCCCCTTCTCTCCCAGCTTCGGCATGCCTCGCTTGCGAAGCCGGAAGCGCTGGCCAGCCTGGGTGCCGGCGGGGATCTCGATGGTCACCGGACCGTCGGGGGTCGGCACCTCGACGTGAGCGCCCAGCGCCGCCTCCACCATGGTGATGGGGATCTGGCAAGCCAGGTCCTGGCCCTCCCGTTTGTAGAACGCGTGTGGTTCGCTCTCGATGTCGAGGACGAAGTCGCCCGGGTGGCCGCCCAGGCGCCCGGCGTTGCCGCAGCCGGAGAGCCGTACCTGGTTCCCCTGGCCCACCCCGGGCGGGATCTGCACCTCCAGCCACTCGCTCTGGATGGTCCGGCCCTCGCCGCCACAACGCGAGCAAGGCCGCCGCCCCAGGTTCCCGGTGGCGTCGCAGGCGGTGCAGCGGCGGGTGAAGATCATGCGACCGCGGCTGGTGCGGACCTGGCCCGACCCCTCACACTTGGGACAGGGCCGGGAGCCGAGCACCACCTGGCCCCGGCCCTCGCAGGCCTGGCAGCGCTCTTGCCTGACCAGATGCACGCGCCGTTTGGTGCCGTGAAAGGCCTCCTCGAAGGTCACCCGGGTGGCTTGCTCAAGGTCCTCGCCCCGGCTGCTCCCGGGCACGGAGGCGGGCGCCGGCTTCAGCACCCCATCGAAGATCTCCCGGAAGTCGGCGCTCCCCACCCGCACCTCGGCCGCGAAGTCGAAGCCCTGGAAGCCGACCTCGGGAACCGTTGGGGCCGGCGGGGGCGGGGTCTCGCCCCGGTCGTAGCGGGCCCGCCGCTCGGCGTCGGCGAGGATCTCGAAGGCCTGGGACACCGCCTCGAATCGTTCGGCGGCGGCCGGATCTCCGGGATTCACGTCGGGATGGAGCAGGCGAGCCAGCTTCTGATAGGCGCGGCGGACCTCGGCCGGCTTGGCGTCACGCCTTACGCAAAGGATTTCGTAGAGGTCCATGACTATCGCTAGACGCTGGCTTTCAGCAGTCAGCTCTCAGCGCTCAGCTACGGGCTGCCAGGCCGAGGGGACGGGGGAGCTCACCGCTTCGGCCCCTGCCGTAGCTGAATGCCGATCGCTGATCGCTGACCGCTCCCCATTCCTGCCGTAGCTGACTGCTGAGTGCTGATAGCTGACCGCTTCCGTCCTACTCCACCACCTCCGCGTCCACCACGTCGTCTGCCGCCGTCCCGCCCTTGGCCGGGCCGTCGCCGCCGCCTGGATGAGGCTCGGCCGCCGCCTTCTGGTACAGCACCTCGGCCATGTGGTGCGACGCCTTCGTCAGCTCCTGGAGGGCCGCCTCGATCCGCTCCCGGCCGCCCTCTTCCACCGCCTTGCGCACGCCATCGCAGGCACCCTGGATGGTCGCCACCTCGGCCTCCGGCAGCTTGTCCTTGTTCTCCTGGAGCGTCTTCTCGGTGGTGTAAAGGAGCGCGTCGGCCCGGTTCCTGGTCTCGATCTCCTCCCGCTTGCGCTTGTCCTCCTCGGCATGGGATTGGGCTTCGTCCACCAACCGCGAGATCTCCTCCTTCGCCAAACCCGAAGAGGCGGTGATGGTGATGGCCTGGGTCTTGCCCGTGCCCCGGTCCTTGGCCGAGACGTTCACGATGCCGTTGGCGTCGATGTCGAAGCCGACCTCGATCTGGGGCACGCCGCGCGGGGCCAGCGGGATCCCCGAGAGCTGGAACTTGCCCAGGGTGCGGTTGTCCTGGGCCATGGGCCGCTCGCCCTGCAAGACGTGGACCTCGACCGACGGTTGGTTGTCGGATGCGGTGGAGAAGACCTCGGTCTTGCGCGAGGGGATGGTGGTGTTGCGCTCGATCAGGCAGGTGAAGACGCCGCCCAGGGTCTCGATGCCCAGGGAGAGCGGCGTCACGTCCAGGAGCAACAGGTCCTTGACCTCCCCCGACAGCACCCCGGCTTGCACCGCTGCGCCTATCGCGACCACCTCGTCGGGGTTGACGCCCTTGTGGGGCTCCTTGCCGAAGAGGTCCTTCACCAGCTTCTGGACCTTGGGGATGCGGGTGGAGCCCCCGACCAGCACCACCTCATCGATCTTCTCGGGGCCGAGGCCCGCGTCCTTGAGACACTGGCGCACCGGTCCCATGGTGCGCTCCAGCAGGTCGTCCACCAGCTGTTCGAACTTGGACCGCGAGAGGCGCAGGTTCAGGTGTTTGGGACCGCTGGCGTCGGCGGTGATGAAGGGCAGGTTGATCTCGGTTTCGAGGGTGGTGGACAGCTCGCACTTGGCCTTTTCCGCCGCTTCCTTGAGCCGCTGCAGGGCCATCTTGTCCCTGCTCAGGTCGATCCCCTGGTCCTTCTTGAACTCGGCGATGATCCACTCGATCACCCGGTGGTCCAGGTTGTCGCCGCCCAGGTGGGTGTCGCCGTTAGTGGCCTTCACCTCCACCACGCCCTCGCCCACCTCCAGCACCGAGATGTCGAAGGTGCCCCCCCCGAAGTCGTAGACGGCGATGGTTTCGTCCTTCTTCTTGTCCAGACCGTAGGCGAGGGCCGCTGCGGTAGGCTCGTTGACGATGCGCAGGACCTCGAGGCCCGCCACCTTGCCGGCGTCCTTGGTGGCCTGGCGCTGGGCGTCGTTGAAGTAGGCGGGCACCGTCACCACCGCCTTCGAGACCTTCTCGCCCAGGTACTGTTCGGCGGCGTCCCGCATCTTCTGGAGGATCATGGCCGAGATCTCGGGCGGCGAAAGCGGCTTGCCGCCCGCGATCACCCGCACGTCGCCGTTGTCGGCCTGGGTCACCCTGTAGGGCACCATCTTGCTCTCCTCGGTGATCTCCGAGTAGCGCCGGCCCATGAAGCGCTTGATGGAGTAGATGGTGTTCTCGGGGTTGGTGACGGCCTGGCGCTTGGCCACCTGGCCCACCAGGCGCTCCCCGGTCGGCGTGAACGCCACCACCGAGGGGGTGGTCCGCGCCCCTTCCGGGTTGGCGATCACGCTGGGCGAGTCGCCTTCCATCACTGCCACCACCGAGTTGGTCGTCCCCAGGTCGATACCGATGATCTTGCTCAAAGAGAGCCTCCCTAGCCCTCAAGGCTATAGGGTTGAGTCCATCTCTGTCAACTTAGCTGCGTCGGGGACTTCGGAGGCGGTTCGGCAACGCCCTCGCGGGCGAGGGTTGAGCGGCGGGGCGCAGCCTGAGAGACGGCACTCGAGAATCTCCGTAAACTGGGCGTTGGTCCTCGAAGTCTACCGCGGCACGCCTCGCCGGCCTCTCGGCGCGGGACCGGGCGACGGCTCGGGCATCCTCAGGGAGCTGATGAACGATGAAGGCGATTGCCCAAGAGCGGTACGGATCTCCTGATGATCTGGAGCTCCGCGAAGTCGAAAAGCCCGTGGCCGGCGACGACGACGTCCTCGTGCGCGTGTGTGCGGCCTCGATCCATCCGGATGTGTGGCACGTCGTGAGTGGGCGACCTTACGTCCTCCGCCTAATGGGAGCTGGGTTCTCCAAACCCAAGAACCCGATCCCCGGGACGGACGTGGCGGGACTCGTCGAGTCCGTAGGCAAGAACGTGATCCGATTTCGGTCGGGAGATCCGGTCTTCGGCGAGACGATCGTGACCCACCAGTGGATCCACGGCGGCGCCTTTGCCGAGTACGTGTCTGTCCACCAGGACCTGCTGGCGCCGAAGCCGGACCACGTCACGTTCGAGCAAGCCGCCTCAGTCCCCACCTCCGGGTTCATCGCTCTCCTGAACCTCCGAGGCGTGCGGGAGTGGCCGCCGGGGCAGAGGGTGTTGATCAACGGTGCCGGGGGCGGGGTGGGTGCGCTCGCCCTGCAGATCACCAAGGCCTACGGCGCGCACGTGACCGCCGTGGACAGCACGACCAAGCTGGGCATGCTCCGCGCACTCGGGGCAGACGAGGTCGTGGACTACACGCGGGAGGACTTCACTCGACGTGGTGTTCGCTACGACCTCATCTTCGACGTCCCGGGGAACTACCCGTTCTCCGCCTGTAGGCGCGCGCTCAAACCTGACGGGAGATACGTACTCATCGGGCATGAGCGTTTTGGAGCATCAGGAAAGCGCGTGTTCGGACTCATCCCCCACTTTCTCACGCTCATGGTCTTTTCACGCTTCGCGAGGCAGCTGCGAGGTCCGGGTTTGCCGATGCCCTCCAAGAAGGAAGCGATTGCCGTCCTCAGGGAACTCCTCGAAGCCAGGAAGATCACACCGGTCATCGACAGCACCTACCGCCTGAGCGAGGTCCCCAAGGCCCTCCGGCACATGATCGAAGACGAACTCCAAGGCAAGGTGATCATCACTCCGGCAGAAGCGGTGTCCTCCTAACGAGCCCGTTTGAGGACCGGGCCATCAACGCATAGCGCGTGGCTCGGTCCACCGCCCAGCCTCGATCAGGTTCAGGATGGGGTGGATCATAGGTCCTTCTGCTTCGCCTCGCCTCCGGCGATCAGAAGGGCAAGAGCCACCATGGTGTGGTCGGCCAGCCGGAAGGCGCCGTCCTCGCGGACCAGCATGCCGTTCCGGCGCAGGGGCCGTCGGCGAGCACGAAGTTGTGGCCCAGGTCCAGCGGGTAGCGGGCCCAGGGGACGAAGTGATCGACGGCTGGCTCCCCAGGGCTGGACGCTCACCCAACTCCCCGCCCGCCCTTAAGGACTGCCGCCTTCGCCCGCTGTGATGAGCGCCTGCTTGACGAGACGTGGCGCGATCCAGAAACCCTGATGGAGTAGCTGATCGAGAAGCGGGCGCAACTCAACGATCAGCCCCTTTCGCTTGGCTGCCAGGAGAACGCCCAGCGTGCCCACAACGCGCAGGCCTAGAGTGCCCGCCACCCGGCGAGCTGCCCTCTCGTCCACGAGGAGACGCTCCGCGCCTATCTCCATCGCCAGGCTCAGGGCCTCGCTCTGGCCGGCGCCCAGGTTCGCGCGCAGCACGAGCGGGACGACGGGCTGCGTGAGAGCCCGCGCCACGATCCAAGGTTCGGGTGGCACGCTCGCGAGGATCTCCCGGATGACGGAGGGCGGGACGATGAGTTCCCCGAACACGGCGCGAAGGAGCTGAAGCCGTCCGATCTACTGAAAGGCGATGAGCGGGCTTGCGTCCGCCACCACCACGGCGGTCACAGGGACTCGCTGGCGGCCTTCTCAGCAGCCCACTCGTCGTCGGTCATCTCCAGGTACGGGATGCCGAGCTGAGAGGCGTGCTGGATGAAGGCGAGCCGGGAGCTCCCGAGAAGATCCGCGGCCTTGCCGCTGGAGATCGCCCCACGCCGGTAGAGCTCGAGAACGATCATCTCGCGGGCAGCCGCCTGCACGGGCTGGTTGGTCTGCTGCAGGAGAGCTGCGAGCGGCTCGTCGCTCTCGATCCGGACGGTGTTCATGGCTTCTGCCTTGATCGGCATTCTACCCCCCTGCGGAAGACCTGACCCTCTCGGCCCGAAGTGTCACCCGGCGACTGGACAGCCCAGGTCCGATCGGCCGCGACGACTCCACGAGAGCCGGGGCACGCTGACTGGTTCAGGCCAGCAGGACACGCGCCCGGGGCAGCCTGGCGGCCGACTTCTCGAAGGTGAGCATCTCGTCGGCGACCCGGAGGTACTCGGCATGGATGAGGCGGTCCACCAGTCCCGGTCGCGCGACGGCCAGGTTGGGTAGGCCGAGGACGGCGTGGGCCGAGCCTGCCGCCTCAATGCCCCCCTGACGCAGGAACTGGCCCAACACCCCGACGGCCTGCGCCTTGGAGAGACCGTAGTGGTGCTGGAGGGCGAAGTACGCTTCGCTCACCACGAGGTCCGAGACGAGCACGGTGTCGCCGCCGTGCAGGCTGGACTCCACGAGTCGCACCGCCGCCGTTGCCAGAGGCTCCGGTTCTCCCGTCAGCAGTCGCAGGACTACGGAGGTGTCCAGCCCGATCTTCATCGTTTGGTCGCCTTGCGTAGCCCGGCCTCGCCCTCTGCAACCTCCTGCGCCCAACCCCTGCCAATGCTCTCGCGGATCGCTTCCAGGCTGTGGTCTTCGACCTTACGCATGTGCTTTCGCGCCAGTCCGAACCAGGGGGGGGCCGGCTTGCCGTCGGCGAGGGGGACCTTCCGACCACCGGTTGCGGCTGGGGCGGTGTCGCGTGCCTCCCGGCGTTCTACGTAGCTCTGGAACAGCTCCACCGCCACCTCGCGCACCGGCCTTCCCTCGAGGGCGCTCTTGGCCTTGACCTGGCGGTACAGCTCATCCGGGATATCGACAGTGGCTTTCATGTAAACAGGCTAACCAGGAAGAAGTATTGCCGTCAAGTCGGGGCTGCGACAGGGGCCACCCGAACGCTCGCCGGCAGGCGGTTCGAATGCGACCCTGAGGGCATCGCCTACTCCATTGCCCTCTTCTCCCATCTGGCGGGCACCGCCACTCCAGCTCGCCGATCGCGCGGCTGGTAAGATCGGCGGTCTGCGGAAGACCATGACGCTGTCCTTCGAGTTCGTTGCCGCTCAGTTGCGGCCGCTGGGCGAGCACCAGGACCTCGCTCTCGCCTCTCGGGCACTGCCGGACGGCGCCTACACCACCTTGCGCACCTACCGTGGTCGGGTGCTGCGGCTGGCCGACCACGTGCGGCGGCTCGAGGGGTCGGTCGCCCTCGAGGGATGCCCGGCCCAGCTCGAAGCCGCCACCGTCCGCCGGGCAGTCGGCCTGACCCTCAGCCTGACCCGGTACCCGGAGTCCCGCCTGCGCCTGACGTTTGCACCGCCCCGGCTCTTCGTGTCCATCGAGCCCTTCAGCCCACTGCCGGAACCCCTGTACCGGCAGGGCGTGACCGCGGCGACCTTGCCCTTCCACCGAGAGAATCCCGGTGCCAAGGACACGCGGTTCATCGCCACCGCTGCCGGGGCCTACGCGCGCCTACCGGACGGCGTGCACGAGGGCCTGCTGCTCGGCGAGGGGGGAGAGATCCTCGAGGGCTTGACCAGCAACTTCTTCGGCATCCGGGAGGGCGTGCTGCGGACCGCGGAGGGAGGGGCGCTGCCCGGGATCACGCGGGAGTTGGTTCTGGAGGTGGCCGCGGGACTCCTGCCCATCTCGAAAGCAGCGCTTCAGCGCCACGAGCTTCCGGGCCTCAGCGAGGCGTTCCTGACCAGCGCCTCCCGCGGCATCCTGCCGCTGGTACGCATCGACGAGATACGCGTTGGCAGCGGCCGCCCGGGCCCCCTGACCCAGGGGCTAATGGCCCGCCTGGAGCTGCTGATCGAGCGAGAGGCCGAACCCCTCTGAGCCCCGTCCGCGGCCCGCGCTGGCATCGAGGTGCCGCTCCGCGCTCCGACGCTCGGCCATTGTCATTTGACTACGATGCGGGCCTCGCGAGTCGCGCGTCGGGCACCTCGACGCTCGGTGCGCGGGCCGATCGCTGACCTCTGGTCGGGCCCGCGGCTGCCGCCTGTGGCTGACCGCTGACCCCTGCCCGCTCGCGGTCAAGTGCGGCGAATCACATCTCCGCCCACTTGCCGCTGCCCTCGTAGACGCGGATCAGCAGCGGGTACTTGATCCGCTCTCGAAGCTCGCGGTAGAGGCGCTCGCAGATGTTCTCGACCGAGGGGAACTCCAGGAAGTCGTTCCAGTTGCGGTGGTCGTAGCGGGCGAACACCTCGCGGGCCTGGGCCTTGAGGTCCGCGAAGTCCACGATCATGCCCGCGCTCGTCTCCCCCTCGATCACGATCTCGATCTTGTAGGTGTGGCCGTGGAGCTGGCCGCACTTGGCGTGGCCAGGAAGGAAGTGAGCGCAATCCAGGAACTCGGTGATGCCCAGCCGCATCGGAAGAGCGTACTTCGGAAGCCGGCCGGGACTCAAACCCGGCCGGTGCCGGCGATGGCGACGGCCAGCGCGTCGTCGAGATCCAGGAGCGGCCGGCCCAGCAGGGTCGCGAGCGGCGAGGGGTCGGCAACCTCGTCGCACAACATGCAGTCCAGCTCGTCGGAGAGCATTCCGGCGAAGCCCCCCTGCCGGGCGCGGCGGTCGGCCTCCTCGATGGGCACCGAACGAACGACCAGGCCGGCTCCGCGGCCCTTAATCCCGGCGACGGCGGCGAAGCGATCGAGGAAGGCCCGGTAGCGGAGGGCCTCTGGCCCCACCAGGTCGAACACCCGATGCCGAGGCGAGGGCGGGGCGCGGAGCGCCGCCAGGATGGCGGCGGCGGCATCGCCGACGGCGACCGGCTGCATTCGGTAGTCGCCCTGGCCGGGTATCTCGACCAGGCCGGCGGCGAGGCCCAGGAGCAGGCCGCTGATCAGGCCGTCGCCAGGGCCCAGGATGTACGAGGGCCGGAAGACGGTGGCGGCCAGGCCCGAGCGGAAGATCTCCACCTCGGCATCGAGCTTGGAGAGGAAGTAGGGGTTGGTGGTGCGAGGGTTCAGGCCGTAGCGGCCAACGCCGAGCCCGGAAAAGAAGACGATGCGCGGGACTCCGGCCGCGCCGGCAGCGTCCAGCAGGAGGCGGGTTCCTTCCACGTTGACCCGCCGGTAGGTAGCATCCCCCCGCTCGGCCCCGATCTGCGCCAGATGCACCAGGGCTTGAGCACCGCCGACGGCAGCCCGCAGGACGGCCGGCTCGGAATCGCGCGCCAGGATCGGCTGCGCGCCTAGCGATAGCACCAGCGCCGCCGCCGGCTCGGAGCGCACCAGGGCCCGAACCTCGAAGCCGGCCGCGGCCGCCTGGCGGATCAGGTGGCGGCCGACGAACCCGCTGCCCCCGGTGACCGCCAGCAGCCGGCGACGGCTCACGGCGTGGCGGCGAGCGCGCCCGGACCCTTGAGGGCGCGGCCGGGCAAGGCACCGGTGTGCTCGCCGTCCTTCAGCACCTGCGCCCCGTTCACGAACACGTGACGCATTCCCACGGCGTACTGGTGCGGCTTCTCGTAGGTCGCCCGATCGGCGATGGTGGCAGGGTCGAAGACCACCAGGTCGGCGAAGTGACCCTCCTTGAGCAAGCCGCGGCGATCGAGGCCCAGATTGGCCGCGGGCAGCGCCGCCAGCCGGCGGACTGCCTCCTGAAGCGGGATCAGCTTCTCGTCGCGAACATAACGGCCCAGCAGGCGCGCGAAGTTGCCGTAGGCGCGGGGATGGGCCGAGGACCTGGTGAAGGGTTCCTCGGGCGCCATGGAGGACGCATCGGAGCCAAAAGAGACCCAGGGAAGCTGGACCTGCTTGCGGACGTTATCCTCGGACATCAGAAAGAACACGACCTCGACCCGGGTCCGGTCCTCGATCATGAGGTCCAGGATCGTCTCCCAGGGGTCCTTGCCGCGGGCCTTCGCCACCTCGGCCAGGGTCTTGCCGGTCAGCGGCTTCAGGGCCTCGGTCTTGAAGCCGACCAGCAGCAGGCGCTCGGCCGAGCCCGCCGAAAGGCACAGGTTCTCCCAGGGCCCCGGCTGCTTCATCTCGACCAGCATGCGGGCGCGCGTCTCCGGCTCCTGGATGCGCTTGAAGAGGGCCTCGAAGCCGCCGTCCAGCGCCCAACGCGGGACGCAGGCCTCGAAGCCGGTGGCCCCCGCGGTGTAGGTGTACATGTCGGCGGTGATCTTCAAGCCCTCCCGCCGCGCCGCTTCGACCTTGGCGATCGCCTGGTCCATCTTGGGCCAGTTGCCCTCGCCGGCGGCCTTCAGGTGGTAGATCTCGGCGGGCAGACCCGCCTCGCGGGAGATGCGGATCAGCTCGTCCACCGCCTCCAGGAACCGGTTGCCCTCGCTGCGCAGGTGAGAGATGTACTTGCCCTGGTACTTGGCCGCCACCTTGCAGAGCTCGATCAGCTCTTCGGTCTTCGCGTAGCTGGCGGGGGCGTAGATGAGCGAGGAGCCGATCCCCAACGCACCCGCCTCCATCTCCCGGCGCACCAGCTCCCGCATCCGGTCCAGCTCGGCAGGGGTGGGCGGTCGATCCTCCAGGCCGATGGCGTGGATGCGGAGGGTGGTGGCGCCGAGGTAGGAGGCGACGTTAGGAGCGACCCCCTTCCTCTGCATGTGCGCGAGGTACTCGGAGAGCGAGATCCAGGGGATGTCGAACTTCAGGTCGCCCTGATCGTCCTTCATCTGCTTCCGCATAGCCTCGCTGAGCGGTCCCATGGACCAGCCCTCGCCGAAGACCTCGGTGGTGACGCCCTGGCGGATCTCGCCCTGGGAACGGCCGTCCACCAGCAGGGACTCGGTGGACCAGGACAGCATGTTGATGAAGCCGGGGGCCACCGCCAGGCCCCGGGCGTCGACTACCGTCTTCGCCTTCTGCCGGGAGAGGTCGCCGATGGCGGCGATGCGATCTCCGGCCAGGGCCACGTCGGCCCGACGCGGTGGGCCGCCGCTGCCGTCATAGACAGTGCCCCCGCGGACGATGACGTCGAAGGGATCGGCTGCGCCAGCGGCCAGCGGAAGCCCGAAAGCCAGCGCCGTCACCCATCGAGCGCGCATGCATCCTCCTGAGGCGAGTGGAAAGCCAGTCTCCTGGAGATGCTACCACCGCCGCCCCCACCGCGCGGTGCCGGAGCAGAGCTCGCCTGCGAAGTTGACGAAGGCGGCACCAGAAGGCCACCATCTCCGGCATCGGTTGGGCGCAGCAGGCCCTGGGGGGGAGTTGGCAATGACGGGGAAGATGCTCGGGGTCTTGGTCTTGGCTCTCGTCCCTTCCACCTGCCGCGATCCTCAGGGCCAGGGCGGGGCACCGGCCGACCCGGGTACCCTGCCACGACTGGGGGTGTATGCGGTCGGCGTCGACGGGTCCTCGTTTCGGCTGCTTCTCGATCCCGGAACCCGCGACCTAACGCACGTGCGAAAGCAGCCGGGCGGCGAGTGGCTGACCGCCACCCGCTACAACGTCGACGCCGACGGAAACGGCCTCGCCATGGAGCTCGAGAGCGGGCACTCCAACAACTACGCGGCCGCGGAGGTCGTGGTCTTCCCGATGAGCCAGCCGAACGCGATGACCAAGGTGGCCGGTGCGGTGCCTGGGAAGTTGTGCGCCAACAGCTCGTGGACCGCGGACGGAAAGCTGCTCTTCATCCAGCAGGACCATCCGGCCAACCCGGACTGGACCCGCTTCAAGCGGGCGAGCTTCTCGGCGGTCCCCGCCGTCACCAGCATCGATCCAGTGCCTACTCCTCCCGAACTCCTCCTCCCCGTCGATCCGCATCAGGTCGGGCCCAGCGATGGCACCGGCTCCATCGTCTTCGCCGCGCTCTTCCAGCATCCCAGCGGGTGGATGCGCCCCGTCTGGCGGATGCCGGCGGCGGGAGCGACCAGCCTGAGCGGAGCTTCCTTCGTGGGCTGCCCCATCTGTCCCGGGAACAACGGCTGCTGTGCCTGGCCGACTTTCCCCGAGGTCCTGGGCACCAACGATCCACAACTGAGCCACGCGGGAACCGAGGTCATCTGGATGCAGCAACACCCCGACATCTCCGTCAGGCCGAACCTGCACCCGTATCGCCAGCAGAAGAAGCCGGCGAGCGGGCCCCAGATCGACTTGACGCCTCCCGGTGTCGCACCCTCGTCGTCGCAGAGCTTCGCGGTGTGGCGGGAGGACGATCTCGAGGTCGTCTACTGGGCGATCGAGCTGGAGGGAACCGCGGTGCGCTGGAACCTCTACCGGATGAAGCCCGACGGTACCGAGCGGCGGCGGATTCCTATCCCCGCCCAGCTCTGCGCGTCGCATCCGAACTACATCAGCTCCACCGAGATCGTCTTCAGCGGGCGGCGGTGCGCCGGAAGCGAGTGCACCTGCGACGTCGGAAAACTCTGACCCGGGCGCCGTTGATTACGGTTGGCACCCAGCGTAGGCTGCGCCCATGCGTCTGACTCGCTTGTCGATGGCGGTGGGGATCGCCGCACTGGGCTGGGGTTGCATCTCCACGGAGACGGTGATCCGGGTGAAGCCCGACGGCAGTGGCATCGTCACCGAGACGGTGACCATTGCCACCGAGGCGGTCGCGAACGCCATCGCACTGTCGGGGCAGCCGGAGAACAAGCACCAGCCCTTCTCGGACGTCGGTCTGGGGCCGCTCACCGACCCCGCGCTGGCCCAGGCTCGGGCACTCACCATGGGCGAGGGCGTGACCTTCGTCTCGGCCGACCCCATCGAGACCGCGACTACCCGGGGGCTCACCGTGGTCTACGCCTTCCGGGACGTGAGCAAGCTGAGGGTGAGCCAGCGCCCCGACAGCCGGCTGGGGCTGCCGGCGACCCGGCCTCAGCAGCAGGTCCGCTTCGCCTTCGAGCGCGGCCCGAGAGGCACCTCGGTGCTGATCGTGCGCATGCGCGATCCGCAGGCCACGCCGCCCGCGAAGAGCTCGCCGCCTCGGAGTCCGAAGCCGGAGATCAGCCCGGCGACCTTGGCCATGGCCCAGCAGATCTTCCGGGGGATGCGCCTCCGGCTGGCGGTCGAGGTGGAGGGGAAGATCGAAAGCTGCTCCAGCTTGCTGGTGGAAGGGAGCACCGTCACCCTGCTCGACATCGACTTCGGCGTCCTGGCTGAGGATGGTGCCAAGCTGAACCAGTTGAGAGCCGCGTCCGGCGGCGGCTCCATCGAGAACGTTCAGCAGGCCCTGAAGAACGCGCCCGGCGTCAAGATCAGCCTGGAGCCGGAGGTCAGGATCGAGTTCTCGGGGAGGTAGCGGCCGGCCCCAGGGTCAGAATCCGGCGCAGATCGTCCATCCCGCGAAACAGCAGGTTCCTGGCCTTCTGATAGCTCCAGCCCTGCTGAACCATGAGCTCTTGCAGGCCGAAGCCCGCCAAGCTGGCTCGGACCGCGGCGGCCCGGTCCGGGGCCAGCCGCTTCAGGCCCAGGATGATCTCGCGGAGGGACTCCTTGGCGGACAGAGACTGGAAGGGATCGCCGACCGCGGCAATCTCCTCGGCGGGGCTGTCGTCGATGGGCTCCATCTCGCGGGTCGCCTCCCGCCGCAGGCTCCGGAGCGCCTCCCGGTAAGCCGCCGTGTAGATGTAGCTGGTCGGGAACTCGATGGTCTGCCCCCGGCTGATCTGCTTCCAGATGTCGAGCAGCACCTCTTGCTCGATGTCCTGCAAGAGCCCGGCTCGAAAGGTGTCCCGACGCCATCCCAGCCGGCGTCCGACCTTGCCCACGATGGCACTGATCAGGCTGCCGTATTGCTTGTAGATGGCCTCGAACCGCTCCTTGGCGCTCAGAATCGGCGCTGCGAGCGGGGGTTCGGGCTCGGGGGTGGGGAGATCCGGGAGGGCCTCCGTGTCCACCGGGCACGGAAGCTCGATGACGTCATCGGCAGCCGCAGACGCAAACACAGGGTGAGCCATGGGGGTGGATAGGCTGCGCATCTTATCCCTTTCCGAGACAGACGAACAGGGAAAAGGAGCGAGTGGTGATGCACTTCACAGCGAGGGGGATGGGGCCGGTTGCCGTGATCGAGCGCACACGGAAGGGGCCGCGGGACCGGTCACCGTCATCGGCAACACCTCCCAGTTGTGGGCCCCGGCGCCCCCACGGTCGGTGCAACGGGGATGCTGGATGGTGACTGCCGGGGGCTACCGTTTCACCGGTGGCACGGGGGTTGGCTCACGAGAGCTGTCGAAGAGAAGGAACGTCAGGTACAGCCGGGTTCCGCTACGTCGAGGTCCGCTTGCGGAGCGGCATGAACGCGAGCATGAGGCTGCGGTGGGCCTCGTACCCCTTGGGGCCACTCGTGACCAGGTCCATGTCGCGGAGCTGATTCAGGTCCCGCGTCAGCGTCTTCGGCGTCTTCCTCGCGTACTCACGTGCCACCCGCGCGGAGATCTCGGCGAGCTTGCCTCGGGGCACCGGGCCGGCAGTGTTCGACAGGTCCAGCACCAGATGCAGCCGCCGCAGGTCGCCGGCGGTCCGCTTGTCCAGGAAGCGCTCCTGCACGAAATCGCGCCAGGCCGCGGACCATTGCTCGCCGCGGATCAGGTCCACTTGCTCCCGCAGGCCGTCGACCAGGCCCCGCACCGCGTAGAGAAGGAACGGCAGCACGTCGCCCCCGGATCGGTGCGCCTGGTCGAGTTGGCGGTAGTACTCGGTTCGGGTGGCGTTGTAGTGGTTGCTCAGCAGATGGGCGCAGGGCATGGGCGCGCCAGCCTGGGCCAGGATCTGAAACTCCGCCAGGCGCGCGGTGCGCCCGTTGCCGTCGCCGAAGGGGTGGATCCAGGCCAGGTAGAGGTGCGCGATCACGGCCTTCAGAACCGCCGTGGCGAGCCCCTGACCCGGACGCGGTTCGAAGTCGCGACTGGCCAGCCAATCGCAGAGACGTCCGAGCAGATACTCACAGTCCTCGGCCGGAGCCCCAGGGTACCGTCCCACGCCTACGGCGTGCTCGCGGACCCTGCCGGGTTTGACTCCCGGCTCGAGCGTCAGGCCGTGCAGAACCGTGCGATTGAAGTGGGCGATGATGTCGGGGCTCAAGCGACCGAAGCGGCCCGACTCGTCGGACCAGATCTCATTGACCGCGCGGACGACGTTGTCGATCTCGCGCGCGAGGTACTGCTTCGAGGGCGGCAGCGTCAGCCGCCCCTGGAGATGCGCGAGCACTTCCTCTTCCGAGAGGGTGTTGCCTTCTATGGCGGTGGTGGCGAGCACTCCCTTGGCCAAGAAGACCTGATTGAAGTGCTCGTGCTGAGCCGGCTTCCGCGGCACCCCCGCGATGTGCTCACACTTCGACTGGGCTTCGCCGAGGAGCAGCCAGAGCTCCGGAGAGGCCGGACCGAGGTCGATCCCAAACGAGATCCACGGATGCGTCCTCTCGTATGTCCTCATAGCTGTCCCATAGCCATACCACGTATTCTACTCTTTTGTATGGCTTTAGAGCGCACTTGACGCAAACAGACCAAGCTGACGTCCCGCTCTATGTCCCATGCCAGGACGGGTGCCATGCCGCCCCGGGCGCGGAATGCTGAGCGCTGCCGGCGGCTACGACTTCGCGAGCTTGCGGTACTTGATGCGGTGGGGCTGGTCGGCCTCGGCGCCCAGGCGGCGGTGCCGGTCGGCCTCGTAGTCTTGGTAGTTGCCCTCGAACCACACCACCTGGCTGTCGCCCTCGAAGGCCAGGATGTGGGTGGCGATCCGGTCCAGGAACCAGCGGTCGTGGCTGATGACCACCGCGCAGCCGGCGAAGCGGACCAGGGCCTCTTCCAGCGCCCGCAGGGTGTCGACGTCCAGGTCGTTGGTGGGCTCGTCCAGGAGCAGCAGGTTGCCCCCGCTCTTCAAGAGCGTGGCCAGGTGCAGCCGGTTCCGCTCACCACCCGAGAGGTCCTTCACCTTCTTCTGCTGGTCGGGCCCTCGGAAGCCGAACGACGCGGCGTAGGCCCGGGAGTTGACCTCCTTCTTGCCCACCATGACCAAGTCCTTGCCGCCGTCGGAGATTTCCTCCCACACGCTGATCTCACCCCGCAGGCTGTCCCGGCTCTGGTCGACGTAGGAGAGAGCCACCGTCTCCCCCACCTTGAGCTCGCCCGCATCCGGCTTCTCCGGGCCCACGATCATGCGGAAGAGGGTGGTCTTGCCAGCACCGTTAGGTCCGATGATGCCCACGATGCCGCCCCGCGGCAGGATGAAGTTCACGTCCTCCATCAGCAGGTTGTCGGCGTAGCCCTTGGCCAGCCCTTTGGCTTCGATCACCAGGTCGCCCAGGCGCGGCCCGGGGGGAATCGTGATCTCGGCCGGCCCTTCGCGTTTCTCGGCGGCCTGCTCCTCGGCCAAGAGGTCCTCGTAGTGGGTGAGGCGGGCCTTGCCCTTGGCCTGGCGTGCCCGGGGAGCCATGCGGATCCACTCCAGCTCCCGCTGTAAGGTCCGGCTGCGGGCGCTGGTCTCCTTCTCCTCTTGCACCAAACGGTTCTGCTTCTGGTCCAGCCAGGACGAGTAGTTGCCCTGCCAGGGGATGCCGGCGCCGCGGTCCAGCTCCAGGATCCAGCCGGCCACGTTGTCCAGGAAGTAGCGGTCGTGAGTCACCGCCACCACCGTGCCCTTGAACTGCTTCAGGTACTGCTCGAGCCAGGCCACCGACTCCGCGTCCAGGTGGTTGGTGGGCTCGTCCAGCAGCAACATATCGTTAGGCTGGAGCAGCAGCCGGCAGAGGGCCACCCGCCGCCGCTCTCCCCCGGAGAGGGTGGTGACGTCGGCCTCGCCCGGCGGCAGGCGCAGCGCGTCCATGGCGATCTCCAGGTGGCGGTCCAGATCCCAGGCATCGGCCGCCTCGATCTGGTCCTGCACCCGGCCCTGCTCGGCGATGACCTTGTCCATCTCGGCCTCGGGCAGGTCCTCGCCGAGCTTCATGGACAGGTCCTCGAAGCGGGTGAGCAGCGCGCGCAGGGGAGCCACCGCCTCTTCGACGTGCTGGCGCACGTTCTTCTGGGGATCGAGCTGCGGCTCCTGGGGCAGGAAGCCGATCTTGGTCCCTTCGGCCGGGAAAGCCTCGCCGGCGAAGTCCTTGTCCAGGCCGGCCATGATGCGAAGCAGGGTGCTCTTGCCCGCCCCGTTTGAGCCCAGCACGCCGATCTTGGCGCCAGGGTAGAAGGACAGCCAGATCCCCTTCAGGATCTCCTTGCCCTGCGGCGTGACCTTGCGCAGGTCCTTCATGGTGAAGATGAACTGCTGTGCCATGGATTGGTCCCTCTGAGTGGAGCGAAAACGCCTATTCTATCCGCCTCGCCCCCTCCCTGCACGGCCGCAGCCCATGGCCTTCTCCCAGATGCGTCGCGCTTCTGCGAAAGGAGATGCGCCGGCAAGCCAGTCCCCGCCCTGGAGCAGCCCTTCGAGCCGCTCGGCCATGGCATCTCTCTTGCTTCGAGTGACATCGAACCAGCGTCCGTGCTGGCCCACGAGGAACGAATGTACAAACCTACTGTCTTCACCACACTCGGACGCCTGTCCTGTTTCGCCATGCTCGCGGGCCTCGCCGTGCCCACCTTGGCGACAGCCGCGATCCCCCCCAACGTTCGTCTGGTCAGAGACATCCACCCCGGTGTTGCCTCCGCGAACATCGGTGAGACCTTCGCGTTTGGCGAGATCCTGCTCTTCACCGCCGACGATGGCGTGCACGGCTGGGAGCTGTGGCGATCCGACGGGACCGAAGCGGGTACGGTGCTGGTCAAGGACATCAGCCCGGGAACGACCGGTTCCTATGCGGTCGATTTCGCCGCCTTGGGCGGTGCCGTCCTCTTCGCCGCCGACGACGGGGTCCACGGAAGGGAATTGTGGCGGACCGACGGGACCGAGGCCGGCACCACGCTGGTCAAGGACATCAACCCGGGAGCGCTGGATGGCGTCGCCTTCGGCAACCGCTTCGTCTCCATGGGTGGCGCGGTCTACTTCGTAGGGTATCAGCCGGCCACAGGCAGCGAGCTGTGGAGAAGCGACGGGACTGACGGGGGGACGCAGTTGGTCAAGGACATCTATCCCGGCCCGGGACCGACCGAGAACTGCGGTCCCTGCCCGGAGTGCGGCCACCGGACTCCCCGAGGGCTTGCCGTCATGGGTGGCGCGCTCTACTTCGCGGCCGCCGACAGCGGCGAGTGCTGGACGGGCGTCTACGACACCGAGCTGTGGCGATCGACCGGAAAGGAGACCGAGACCTGGCGCGTGAGGGACATCGAACCCAACGGCTGGGGCTCAACACCGCAGCGCCTGACGGTTGTGGGCAACGTGCTGTACTTCTGGGCGGACTACGCACTATACCGGAGCGACGGCACCGAGTCGGGGACCCTCCCGGTTCCCGCGGCGCCGCAGCCCAGCGAGTTGGTGGCGGCTTCCTCGCGTCTCTACTTCACGGCTCGCTCCCCAAGCTTCGACCTGGAGCTCTGGCGAACCGCCCCCGGCGATCCGGGTGCCGCCCTGGTGCGCACCATCGCGCCTTCGCAGCTCTTCTGCGGGGGTCACCTCTTTGCACAGGGCAACAACCTGCTGCTCGAGGGCGCCGATCCCGCCCGCGGGTGCGAGCTGTGGACGAGCGACGGCACCGGCCCAGGCACGTCTCTGCTCTCGGACGTCTTCCCGGGCCCCGATTCTTCACACCCCAACTACTTCGCGAATGCGCCCACCGGTGTCACCTACTTCACGGCAGCCGACGGTGTGTCCGCCGGGACCGACGAGCGCGAGCTGTGGCGAACCGACGGCACCGCCCAGGGGACGCGGCTGGTCGCGGACCTCAGGCCGGGCCTCCAGGGGTCCGACCCCTACCCCGGTGTGGTGGCTGGCCGCTACCTCTTCTTCGCAGCCGACGACGGCGCCAGCGGTCGAGAGCTCTGGGCCGTCGACCTCGACGTGCTGTTCGTGGACGGCTTCGACGGACCGTGATGGCGCGACGGAGGTGGCTTGGGCGTGGGGAACTGGGCTGCGGGCCTCAGCTCGCGGAGACGACCTCTCGCTTCCGAGGTCGGTCCCGTGTCCGCGGGTGGTGGCGACCTGCGGCTGGTCTCCTTGCGCTGAGGGTGACCCGGAACCACGCTGCGGCCACGTGCGTACTAGCGGACGAGGGTGACCGGGATCACGCCGGTCAACGCCCGCCGCGACGCGGCGAGGGGGGTTCAGATGGAGCTGATCGTCCTGGCAGTCGGGTTGCTCTTCTTGATCGCCATTCCGATTCTGATCGTGAAAGCCCTGGTGGGCCTGGTGCTGCTCCCCTTCAAGCTCGTCGCAGTCGTCTTCAAGCTGGTCTTCGGCGCCTTCGCCCTGGTGGCCAAGCTGCTCTTCGGCGGCCTCGGGCTGTTGCTGGGCCTGGCGGCTCTGGTCGTGGGCCTGATCTTCCTGCCCCTGCTGCCCTTCCTGGCCATCGGCGGGCTCATCTGGCTGATCGTGCGAGCCAGCCGGCCGCGGCCGGCCCTGCGACTCCCCGCCTGAACTGCTAGCCGGCGGTTTGCTCTTCTCCTTCTCTGTGCCTCTGCGCCTCTGTGGTTCTCTTCGTTTGGGTGCGACCCTGGCCGCGCTGGGGCTTGGCCCGGAACCTGTTGCGAAAGTGTGACATCGCGCCGCACCGCCGACTGCTAGCCTGAACCTCAGGCCTCCCCCGGGGCCTCGAGGAGGCTTCGGCACGGTGACCTGGAACGGCAAGCGATTCGACTGGACCAACGTCGTCTACTTCACGGTTCTCCATCTGGGCGCCTTGGGAGCCCTCTTCACCTTCTCCTGGCCGGCGTTCCTCGTCTTCCTTCTGCTCTCCTGGGTGTCGGCGTCCCTGGGCATCGGTGTCACCTACCACCGGCTGCTGACGCACCGCGGCTTCAAGACCCCCAAGCCGGTCGAATACCTGGGGACCCTCTGCGGCATGCTCGCCTCCGAGGGCGGCGCCGTCTCTTGGGTGGCCATGCACCGGGCCCACCACCGGTTCTCCGATCGTCCCGGGCGCGACCTGCACACGCCGAAAGACGGCTTCTGGTGGAGCCACATCGGCTGGGTGCTGTGCGACATGGGCGTCGATCGCCGGGCCTTCGAGAGGGAGCATGCCCCCGAGCTGGCCGCCGACCCCGTGCATCGCCTGCTCAACCGCTGGCATGTGGTGCCTAACGTCATGGTCGGCCTGGCCCTCTACGCCTGGGGCGGATGGCCCTTTGTGTTCTGGGGGGTCTTCCTGCGGGTAGTGGCCGTGCTCCACGCCACCTGGTTCGTGAACTCGGCCGCCCACACCTGGGGCTATAGGACCTACGACACGCCCGAGGGTTCGACCAACCTGTGGTGGGTGGGGCTCATCGCCTGGGGTGAGGGCTGGCACAACAACCACCACGCCTTCCAGCGCTCGGCCCGGCACGGGCACGAGTGGTGGGAGCTGGACCTCAACTGGCTCGCCATCCGCACCCTGTCGATGCTGGGCCTGGCGCGGGAGATCAAGCTCTTGCCCGAGAACGCCGACCGCTTCCGCCTACCTCGACCGGAGATCTCGGGGGCCGGACCTTCGATCGAGACCGCCGCCTCCTGAGCCGGCGACTCCCGGCGCCGCCAGGCGGGAGCTACAATCGCTCATGACCCTGGCCGAGGCGTTGGCCCGCCACGTCCCCGCCGACGCCAAGGAAGCGGCCGACCTTCGCACCATCGTCGACTTCGTGTCCCGCCACCCCATCCCGTTCGATAGGCGGATCGCCGAGGGCCACCTCACCGGCAGCGCCTTCGTGGGGTCGCACGACGGGGAGCGGGTCCTGCTCCTCCATCACCGCAAGCTCCACGCGTGGCTCCAGCCCGGCGGCCACGGGGACCCCGGCGAGAGCGCGGGTGAGCAGGTGGCCCTGCGCGAGGCGATCGAAGAGACGGGCCTCGACGATCTCGCCCTGCACCCAACGGCACCCCGTCCCCTGGACGTCGACGTACACCTGATCCCAGCCCGGACCGGCGAGCCCGCGCACCTCCACCTGGACCTGCGCTACCTGTTCAGGGCGGGTGGGGCGGCCGCTTTGCACCGCGCCGCAGCCGAGTCTAACGACTTGCGTTGGTTCGCCTGGGCCGAGCTTCCCACCCTAACGCTTGACCCCGGTCTGGTGCGGGGCTTGGCCAAGGCCCGCGCTCACTTGGCTAGGATGGCGCTATGAAGAGCGCCACCGTATCGCAGACCAGGAACTCCCTGAGCGCGCTATTGGATCGGGTCCAACACGGCGAAACGGTGCTCATCACGGACCGCCGCCGCCCCATCGCGCGCCTGATGCCCGTGGTGGATGCCAACGAAGCAGGGCCAGATGAAGGCCGGTTGGCGCGACTGGAGCGGGCGGGGATCATTCGGCGCGCGGGCCGCGCTCGCCTGGACGAGATCTTGAGGGTCCCGCCGCCCGTTCCCGAACCCGGCGCCGATGTCGTCGCTGCTTTGATCGAAGAGCGACAAGCAGACCGGTGAGGTTCTGGGACAGCTCGGCCCCGGTTGCGCTGGTAGTGGGGCAGCGGGCCTCAGCGCGGATGCGTCCCCTCTGCCGCTCAGGCGCTTCTCAGGGTTTCTCGGCCACGATCTTGCCGTCTTTCCAGACGTAAACAGGCGTACCGTGCAGGCGCGCGGTCTTCCGTGCCGTGACGCCGGCTCGCCGCAACGACCAACCCACGGCCGCCGCGAACGACTGAGGGCGTCGTTTTTTCCGAGCCTTCATGGTTCCTTCTCCAACAACCTCGGCCGAACCCCAGAATTGTCGTACACCGCCCAAGCATCCGCCAGTGGAACGTGCTCTCGAAGTTGGTCCACCCACGGTCAAACCGCCTGAGGACGTCCGACTTCGGGACATCGTGTCCGCCTTGCCTGACGCGTGCCGCAATCCGACGCAGGGCCAGCCGCGGAGACGTCAGGCGCAAGAACACGAACTCGATCCGATATCCGGCATCCTTCCATCGCCGAAGGCGGCCGCCCCTCAACCGCTGCTACTAGCGGGACGTGAGTCGCGCTCTGGGAAACTCGATCCCATTCTTCGCAAGTCGCCGCGCCTGGGGACTGAGCGGAGTGAACTGAAGCCGGGAGCCGGCCGGCCGGATCCACCACCAGCGGGAAAGCGAGAGCCCGCAACCGTCCGCCAGCCGTTGTTCCGCCCACCTCTTCTTCTCGACGATGCTATCCACCTCGGACGCCTTGGCCGGATGGACCTCCATGCCGATGGCGAGCATTCCTGAGGCCAAGACAGAGTCCCATCGTGACGCGTGCGGCGCGGCGCTTCGGAGCGCCTCATCCAAGAAGGTCGAGAACCTAGAGGCGGCGGTTGCCCTTCACTTTATGTGGTACAACTTCGGCCGTGTCCATCAGACCCTCCGCGTCACCCCGGGCATGGAAGCTGGCCTTTCCGATCATGTCTGGACCATGGCGGAAGTCGTTGCCTTGCTTGAGGTTTGGTGCTTTTGACGTTTCTTCGCTTGACCAGCACGCAAGCGCCCCCTATATTTCTTCTCGCCGGGGCCTTACGGGGCACCCGGTCCTTATGCCCCCGGGGTCTGGTCCGAAAGGGCCACACGCCGGGGTTTTTGTTTCTAGGCGCTGAGTGGTGCCGCTAGAGCGCGCGACGGTCTTCGAGGATGGCAACAACTGGTACCACGCCCTGAGGCGCGCGGGGTTGACTGGGCTTGGCTGGCTGAACTACGCGAAAGTCTCTCGCAAGCTGATCGGAGCTCGCGAATGGACCGCCACTCGGTACTACGTCGGCCAAGTACAGCAGACTCCGGAGAACGCGAGGCTCTACGCCGACCAGCGGCAGTACATGTCTTGGCTCAAATCCAGAGACAGACGCATCAGCATCCACTATGGGCGGCTGGAGACACATCACGCCGAAAACGACTTCGCTAAGGAGATCAAGCGTTATCTCGGCGACCTGAAGGTGAGAATCGACCCGGCCGTGTACAAGCACCTCATATCAGAGGCCAACCGACACCAGACGAGTAGGGTAGTTGTCGAGAAGGCCGTCGACGTTGCGTTGGCCGTTGACTTGGTTCGGATGGCAGACCGCAATGAATACGACGTGGCCTATCTCCTCGCGGCCGATGGCGACTACACCCCGGCGGTCGAGGCGGTCATGGCGACTTCGAAGAAGGTCTTTGCTGCCGCCCTGGAACCGGGGGCCATGCTGGCTGCGGTCGTGTACAAGTTTATACCCCTGAAACACGACTGGCTGACCGACTGCTTCGGGGACTAGTTCCAAACTGACCCACTACCCCGAGCAGCGCGCCCTTGACGCCCTTGAGCCAACTCAGCATTGGGCGATCGCTCTTCTGCAGTAGCTCCTTGTAGACCTCCTCGGGTGACGCGACCAAGCCCAGGTTGGCTTGATCAGCGAGGAAGGCCCACACATCCCGAAAGAGCGGGGACTCGGGGTGGTACCAGACTTCGGCGTCCACCCACGCCAAGGAATCGACGCAGTACCTGGCCTTCACGCCCCGGGTTCCGGACCCGTTGGAGGACTCGCTCCTCGATGGCCAGCGCGGTGGCGGGCTTGACGCCCAAGTGGTTGCTCAGCTCGTTTAGCGAAATCCGGTCATCCTGGAAGGCCTGGTAGGCCTCGCGCAGGAACGGCAGGCTCATGCGGTTGAGGTAGAGGTTGTAGAAGCTCGGCTTCTGGCCCTCCCGCCGCTGGGGGGCCTCGGCCCCTGCGCCCTC
>DATECU010000259.1:0-5544 GCA_035286745.1 Vicinamibacteria bacterium
CCTGCCACAACACCCACGACTACCGCCATGCCGAGGTTCCCGTCAAACGCAAGACCAAGGGAAAGGAAGCCAAGCTCCTGATGGACGAGGTGCTGTCGTCGCTGCCCCCGCCCCCCACTCCCCCGCCGGCCCCGCCGGCCCCGGCCCGCAAGCGGCGCGACCTGTGGGCTGAGCTCGAGCGGATCAAGAAGAAGTAGACCGGGGCATGCGCGCGGTCGACGTCATCCTCAAGAAGCGCGGTGGCGGTGAGCTGAGCCGAGAGGAAATCGGCTTCTTCGTCGACGGCTACACCCGAGGTGAGATCCCCGACTACCAGGCTTCGGCCCTGGCCATGGCCGTGTTCTTCCGCGGCATGACTTCACCGGAGACGGTGGCCCTGACCGAGGCCATGATGCGGACCGGGAGCGTCCTCGAGTTCCCCGAGCTCCCCGGACCCAAGGTCGACAAGCACTCGACCGGGGGTGTGGGCGACAAGACCAGCCTCATCCTGGCCCCGCTGGCGGCCGCCTGCGGCGTCTACGTGCCGATGATCTCGGGCCGCGGCCTGGGTCACACCGGAGGCACCCTGGACAAGCTGGAGGCCATCCCCGGCTTCAGCGTTTCCCTCTCGCTCGACGAGTTCCGCCGGGTGCTGGCCAAGGCGCATCTCGGCCTGATCGGCCAGACCCCCGAGATCGCTCCTGCCGACCGCAAGCTCTACGCTCTGCGCGATGTCACCGGCACCGTGGAGAGCCTGCCCTTGATCGCGGCCTCGATCATGAGCAAGAAGATGGCCGAGGGAATCGACGCCCTGATCCTCGACATCAAGACCGGCGACGGCGCTTTCCTGCCGGTCTTCGAGGAATCGAGGGCTCTGGCCCGGGCCATGGTCGACATCGGCCGGGGCATGGGCAAGAAAGTGGCGGCCCTGATCACCGACATGGACCAGCCCCTGGGCCGCACCGTCGGCAATGCCCTGGAAACCCGCGAGGCCATCGAGACCCTCAAGGGCCGCGGACCTGCCGACCTCGAATCGCTCTCCCTCGAGCTGGCTGCCCGCATGCTCCATCTCTCCGGCGTGGCCCCGGCCATGGATGCGGCGCGCAACCGGGTGCGCGACGCGCTGGCCTCCGGGGCCGGGCTCGCCAAGTTCCAGGAGGTGATCGGCCTGCAGGGCGGCGATCCAAGGGTTTGCGACGACCCGGGCCTGCTGCCCCGGGCCCGGGAGACCGTCGAGCTGCGCTCGGAGTGCGACGGGCGGGTGACCGGCATCGCCTGCCGAGCCGTGGGGCTGGCCGCCATGCTGTTAGGCGCAGGCCGGGAGAAGGTCGACAGCCGGATCGACCCTGCGGTGGGGTTGGTGTTGCTCAAGAAGGTGGGCGATCCGGTGGCCAAGGGCGAGCCCTTCTTGACCATCCACTTGAACGACAAGCGGCGCCTCGACGACGTGGTCGAGATCCTGAAGAGCGCGGTCCGGATTGGTCCCGAGGCCCCACCCAAGACCCCGCTCATCCGCGAGGTCCTGAACGGCTGAGGTGGTCTGCCGCCCGCGCGGGTCTTTGCTGACGGCTGTGTGCTGACCGCTGTGTATCGCGTTGCGAGTCGTTGCGAGTCCCCTTGACGCCATAGGACGCTCGTCGTAGGCTCCGCCCTGATTCCCAACCCGCATCGGCAGCCCCCAAGGAGGCCCCCTGGTGATATCACTTCTCATCCTGGCCCAAGCGGCCGACCCGCTGGCGAAGCTCAAGGCGGGCGCCTACTCAATCCCCCTGGGGCAACGCCTGGTCGGCCTGCTGGGCATCGCCACCATGCTGCTCATCGCCTACCTCATGAGCTACGACCGCAAGCACATCAACTGGCGCCTGGTGGGCATGGGGCTGCTGTTGCAGGCGGTTTTCGGCCTGCTGGTGCTCAAGTCCCCTCCCGGCCGCTGGTTCTTCGCCCAAGTTGGCGACATCGTCACCGGCATCCTGGGCTTCGTGGTGAAGGGTGCCAGCTTCGTCTTCGGCAACCTGGTCGAGCTGACGGTCCCCGTCGGGAGCATGAGCAGCACCGGCTCCTTCACTGCCGCCCCGGGTGGCGCCGCCATGACCGGCGCCATCTTCGCCTTCAAGGTGCTGCCCACCATCATCTTCTTCTCCTCCCTGATGTCGGTCCTCTACTACCTGGGCGTGATGCAGTGGGTGGTGAAGGGCATCGCCTGGGTGATGCAACGCTCGCTAGGCACGTCGGGCGCCGAGACCCTCTCCGCCTCCGGCAACATCTTCCTGGGCCAGACCGAGGCCCCGCTCCTGATCAAGCCCTTCGTGGGGCGAATGACCCAGTCGGAGCTGGTCACGGTGATGGTCGGTGGCTTCGCGACGGTCGCCGGCGGGGTGATGGCCGCCTACGTCGCCGTGCTCCAGGACTACCTCCCGTCCATTGCCGGCCACCTGCTGGCGGCCAGCGTGATGAACGCTCCGGCGGGCCTGCTGCTGTCCAAGATGCTGCTCCCCGAAACCGGCCATCCGGTGACCAAGGACATCCTTCACGTGGAGGTGGAGAAGACCGACTCCGGCGTGATCGAGGCCGCGGCTAACGGAGCTTCAACGGGTGTGCAGTTGGCGCTCAACGTGGCCGGCATGCTGATCGCCTTCGTGGCCCTGGTCGCCATGCTGAACTTCGGCATCCAGTGGATCGGGGCCCAGTTCGGGATGCCCGGGCTCTCGTTCCAGTCCATCCTGGGCGCCGTGCTCCGGCCCCTGGCCTGGGTGATGGGCGTGCCCTGGCAGGACACCGCCTACGTGGGCAGCCTGATCGGCATCAAGACCGTCCTCAACGAGTTCGTGGCCTACTCCCAGTTCGCCAGCGACCTGAGCAAGACCGCGGTGATGATCGAACCCCGGAGCGCCGTGATCGCCGCCTATTCGCTCCTCGGCTTCGCCAACTTCTCCTCGATCGCCATCCAGATCGGCGGCATCGGCGGCCTGGCCCCCGAACGCCGCGGCGAGATCGCCCGCTTCGGCCTGCGCGCGATGGTGGCGGGGAATCTGGCGGCCTTCATGAGCGCGAGTTGGGCGGGGATGCTGCTGTGAATCGCGCGCAGGCCCAGGGGAACGGCGACAAGCTCGCGCCAAGCCGGATTCACTCCGGGGCGGGGATCTTGCTGTGAGCGTGCTGCCCGCCCTGGACGAGGCGGTCCGCTTCATCGCCAAGAGAACGTCACTCCGCCCCGCGGTGGGTCTGGTCCTGGGTTCCGGGCTAGGCGCATTCGCGGAAGGCGTGGAGGACGCCGCCGTCATCCCCTACCGCGAGATCCCCCACTTCCCCAGCTCCACCGCGGTGGGCCACAAGGGCGAGCTGGTCCTGGGCACGCGCCAGGGGGTGCCGGTGGCGGTGATGTCGGGCCGGGTCCATTTCTACGAGGGCTACCGCATGGAGCAGGTGGTCTTCCCGGTGCGGGTGCTGGGCCGGCTGGGAGTCCAGACCCTGATCCTCACCAACGCCGCCGGCGGGGTGCAACCCGGGTTCGCACCCGGCGACTTCATGGTGATCGACGACCACATCAACTACCTGGGCACCAACCCTCTGATCGGGCCTAACGACTCGCAGTTGGGCGAGCGCTTCTTCGACATGACCGAGGCCTACGACTCGGCCCTTCGCGAAACCGCCGAGCGCGCCTGCCGGCAGGCGGGGGCCACCGTCCACCGTGGCGTCTACATGGCCTTCAGCGGCCCCTCCTACGAGACCCCGGCCGAGGTGCGCATGGCCCGGGTGCTGGGCGCCGACGCGGTAGGCATGTCGACGGTGCCGGAGGTGATCGCGGCACGCCACATGGGCCTCAAGGTGGCGGGCCTTTCCTGCATCACCAACGTGGCCGCTGGCGTGAGCCGAGAGAAGCTCGACCACTCCGAGGTGCTGGCGACCGGCGAGAAGGTGCGATCCAGCTTGATTCGCATCCTCGACCTCATGGTGCAGGAGATCGCCGCTCGATCATGAAGCGTTCCTCTGCGCCTGCCGGCGATGCCCCCGACCTCGGGCCCCTGGCCAGGCTGGCCAAGAAGGCCCGGCAGCGCGCTCACGCGCCCTTCTCCGGCTTCAAGGTGGGGGCGGCCCTGCGCACCGCCGAGGGCGAGGTGGTGACCGGCTGCAACATCGAGAACGCCTCTTACGGGCTCACCCTGTGCGCCGAACGCGTGGCGGTCTTCAAGGCGGTCTCCGAAGGCCTCACCCGCTTCGACGCCCTGGCGGTGGTGGCCGATTCGCCTCGGCTGACCGCCCCTTGCGGCCCCTGCCGGCAGATCCTCTGGGAGTTCTGCGGCGACATCTGGATTCACATGGAAAACCTGAAGGGCAAGGCCACCACCGTGCGCATGGCGGAGCTGCTGCCTCTGCCCTTCGATCGGAGGAACCTCTGAGAGCCCCTCGTCTCCGTCATCTGCTCGCCTTCCCCCTCCTTCTCCTGTCCCTCGAATCCGTCGCCGCCAGCCGGACCGTCGATCTTCTGGTGACGCACGCCACCGTCGTCACCATGGACCCCCAGCGCCAGATCATCCCAGACGGAGCCGTGGCCATCGACGGCGGTCGCATTGTGGCGGTGGCTACCGCCGCCGAGATCAAGGGTCGCTATCGCGCACGCACCACGCTCGACGCCAGGGGCACGCTGCTGATCCCCGGCCTGGTGAACGCCCACACCCACGCCCCGATGGTTCTGTTCCGCGGCATCGCCGACGATCTCGCCCTCATGGACTGGCTGCAGGGCACCATCTTCCCGGCCGAGAAGGCCAACGTCACGGCGGCGTTCGTGAAATCCGGTACGCGTTTGGCGGCCCTGGAGATGATCCGCTCCGGGACCACCACCTTCGCCGACATGTACTACTTCGAGGATCAGGTGGCGGAGGCCGCCAAGGAAGCGGGCCTGCGGGTGGTGGCCGGCGAGACCCTGATCGAGTTCCCGGCCCCCGACAACAAGTCGATCCCCGCGGCCCTCGCCTACACCGAACGCTTCCTCGCCCGCTGGAAGGACGATCCCCTGGTCACCGCGGCGGTGGCGCCCCACTCCGCCTACCTGGCGGGCCCGGAGACCTTGCGGTCGGCCCGGGACCTGGCCGACCGCTTCGAAGCGCCCATCCTCACCCACCTCTCGGAGTCGGCGGCCGAGCAACAGCAGATCCGCGAGCGCTACGGCAGGACCCCCACCGAGCACCTGCGCGAGGTCGGCCTACTGCGCAAGGGAGTGCTGGGCGCCCACGGCGTCTGGCTCACGGCGTCGGACCGGAGCATCCTCAAGAGCGCGGGGGCCGGCGTGGCGCACTGTCCGCAGAGCAACATGAAGCTGGCCTCGGGCGCAGCCCCGGTCCGCGAGATGCTGGGCGAGGGCCTGGCGCTGGGCCTGGGCACCGACGGCGCCGCCAGCAACAACGACCAGGACATGTTCGAGGAGATGCTGTCGGCGGCTCTTCTGGCCAAGCAGACCTCCGGCGACCCAACCGCGGCCCCGGCGGCAGCGGTGCTGGAGATGGCGACCCTGGGCGGAGCCCGGTCGCTAGGCATGGAGGACCGGATCGGCTCCATCGAGGCGGGGGA
>DATECU010000260.1:0-5576 GCA_035286745.1 Vicinamibacteria bacterium
GCCCACCGGGATCGTGGTGCGCCCCGGCGTCTGGCCTTCGGAGGCCTCGACCTCCAGCAGGCCGGTCTTCTCGCTGACCATCAGCACGTGGAACACCTCGGCGCCGATCAGGTTGATCACGATCTCCTGGACGATGCGGACGACCTCGCGGAAATCGACGGTGGAGTGGAGCTGATAGCTGGCCACGTAGAGGTTGGCCAGGTTGTTGTTCTGCTCCTCGATCTCGATGTAGCGATCGGCGAACTCCTTGTTCTCCTCTTCCACCCGGCGATGGCGGGCCTCCAGCTCGGCCAGCCGCTCCTCCAACTCGCGAACCCGCGCTTGCAGGTCTCGCACCCGCTCGTCACCGCTGGCCGAGGCTCCCGAATCCAGGGTCGCCAGACGAAAGCGAAGGCGCTCGTTCTCCTTCAGGAGCTCCTCGGTGAACTCCTTGGCCTTCAGGAACATCTGGAAGAACTCTTGGCCCTTCCTGCTGGTGTCTTCGCTCGACATGGGGCTTCCCTCGCTTCGGGGATTCTATCCCAACTGCCTGTCTTGGAGCGCCTTCAGCTTGACTTGGAGGAAGGCGTTCTCCAGGGCGATTCCCGCCTGGTTGATGAAAAGGGCCAGGGATTCCAGGCGGCCCACGTCGCGGCCGGTCTCCGGGTTGTCGCCGAACAGGAGGGCGATCGTCTCTCGATTGGTGAGCAACGGCAGAAGCGCCACCTCGGTAGACCGAAAGCGGCCGATCTTCCCCATCAGGTGCCGGCACCACCGGTCTGCGGGCAACGGCCCGGCTTGCGGCTTCTTTCCGAGCACGGTGTCCGCAAAGAAGGAGGGCTCGGAGAGCGGGATCAGGATGTCGCGAGCCAGCAGGTTCAGGTTGTCCTCGCCGGGGGCCAGGCCGAAGCCGCCCAGGCCGCGCAGCTCCTCGTTTTTGACCAGGAACAGAAGCCCGCGCTCGAAGAACTCCCGGGCCATCTTCATGACCGCCGCCGAGATCTGGGCCGGCCCCCCCGACTGGCGGAGCTCCTCGAAGCGCTCCTGAAGGGCCAGAAGCTCCCGCTCCAGCTCATGGGGCCTGGGTGCCGGGAAGGAGTGGGTTCGGCGGGGCTCGGTGGCTGGCCGGACCTGGGCCACCACCCGGGCCTCGGAGCTGAGACGCGGCAGCACGTCGGAGAGGAGCTTGTGTGCGAAGGCCTTGAGGTCCGCTTCGAACTGCTCGGGGTCCAGCTTGGATAGGCCAGGCTTGAACACCACGCTCGACACCCCCATCTGGCGGGCGCGCGCCTGGATCGTCTTGCCGAAGCTGTCGGCCATCAACAACACCGGCGGCCGGAGGCCCATCTTCCACAAGCGTTTGATCACCTCGAAGCCGCCCTGGAACGAGGCGCCCCCGGAGGTGGGCATACCCAGGTCGACCACCAAGATGAAGGAGCTCTCCCCACGGTGCAACTCCCCCGCCTTCTTGGTCGCCAGGTCCGGGTTTTCGGCCTCCACCACTCGGTAGCCGCCGCCAGAGAAGTACTGGGCCAGCACCTGACGCACGTCGTCCTCGTCATCGACCAGGAGCAGGGTGCGGGCCGGCTCGGAGGCGGCCGGAGGCGCAGCGGCCGCCGGCGGGGACGGGGGGGGCGGGGCTTCGAACCGGGGAGGTGGGGGCTCGGCCGCCGGCGCCGCTGGCGGGGCAGCCTCTTCCGGCCCCGCGGGGGCCAGGGTCTCGGCAGGCGGCTCGGCGAACGATGCCTCCAGGGCCGCGGCCGAATCGCGACGGTCTTCGTCCATGCCCCGGGCCAGGTCCAGCAGCACTTCCTGGGCATTGAGCCCCTGGGCCAGGGTCTCCTCGGAGATGTCGCGAACCCCGACGCTGGCGGGGACCTCATCGAGCAGGTTGAAGCTGAACTCACCCTCCCGCAGGCGGATGAGCTGCTCCAGAGACAGCTCGATTCGGTTGCGCAGCAGGCGCTCGCGTTGGGAGGGGGGCAGACTGCGGGCCCGGGGGTCGAGGGGAATCGAGTCCCAGGTGAAGGCGGTGGCGATGAAGCCGTCGCGAAACACGATGGCCCCGTCGCCGGCCCGGGTGCGGATGGACAGGGAGCCGGTCTTCTTGCTGAAGGTGACGATCTGGATGATGTCGAGGAGCGGGAGATCCTCGAGGTTGCCGTTGAGGCTCAATGCCGTGCCCTCGGTTTCGTCATCGCGATGGTCCGACTCGAAGCGACGGCCGGGTGGCCCGGCCGGCACTCATCTTACACCGCACCCACGATGGCGTCTGGCACAGCCGTGAGCGGCAGCGACTCGTCCACCACGCCCGCCTCCACCGCCGCCTTGGGCATCCCGTAGATGACGCAGCTCTCCTCGCTCTCGGCCAGGGTCCGGCCGCCCGCCTCACGAATGGCGCGCAGTCCTTCCACCCCGTCCGAGCCCATGCCGGTGAGCACCACCCCCAGCACCCGGGAGCCGTAGACCTTGGCCACCGAAGCCATCAGCACGTCCACCGAGGGCCGATGCAGCGCCGCCCGCGGCTCCTCGTCCAGAACCACCCGGATCCCCTCCGCCCGGCGCCGCACCTTCATGTGCAGGCCGGCGGGAGCGATCAAGACCTGGCCCGGCTGCACCGCCTCGCCGTCCTTGGCCTCGCGGACCGGGATCGGGCTCCGGGCCTGCAAGCGCTCGGCCAGGGAACGGGTGAAGCCCGCCGGCATGTGCTGGACCACCAGCACCGCGGTCGGCAGGTCTTTCGGTAGGCGCGGTATGATGGCCTGCAGCGCCGGCGGACCGCCGGTGGAGGTGCCGATCACCACCACTTCGGCGGGCCGGCCCCGGCGGTCCGGGGCCAGAGCCGGCCCCAGCGCCGGCGCGGCCAGAGCCGGTCCCAGCTTATTGCGCGGAACCCCGGCCAGGGCTCGCACCTTGAGTTTCAGCTCTTCGGCCAGGGCGAACAGGTTCATGTGGCCCTGGACGCTCGACTTGTCGACGAAGTCCATGGCGCCCAGATCCAGGCCCCGCAGGGTGATGTCGGCTCCTTGGCTGGTGAGCGAGGAGAGCAGCAAGACCGGGGTGGGGCAGAGGGTCATGATCCGACGCAGCGCCTCGAGCCCCCCCATGTGCGGCATCTTCACGTCCAGCGTCACCACGTCCGGCCGCAGGGCCAGCACCTTGTCCACCGCATCCTGACCGTCGACGGCGGTGCCCGCGATCTCGATCTCCGGATCGGAGGAGAGCATTCGGCTGAGTGCTTGCCTAACGAAGGCCGAATCGTCGACGATGAGCACCCGGATCACGGCTCGGCTCCGGGGCTCTCCGGCAAGGGCGGCTTCTGGTAGACCATGGCGCCCTGGAAACGGATGGACGAGAAGAGGTCGGTGATGCGAGACAGCGACTCGGCGTGGCCCAGGAACAGGTAGCCTCCGGGGGCCAGGACTTGATGGAACAGGCTGACCACCTTGCGGATCATGCCGTCCGAGAAGTAGATGAGGACGTTGCGACAGAAGACGGCGTCGAGACCGTGGAGGCCGTCGTAGCTCGCCAGGTCGGTGATGTTGCCCCAGCGAAAACGGACCAGGCGACGAATGGCATCCTTGACCGATGCGCCGGTTGCCTCGCGCGTGAAGTGTCGCTCTTCGGTGCCCGGGGGCATGGAGCGGAAGGAGTTGTGATGGTAGACGGCTTTTTTGGCCTTTTCCAGAGCCTTCTGGTCCACGTCCATGCCCACGATGCTCACCTCCCAGTTCCAGAAGAACTGAGCCGAGTCGTGGACCACCATGGCCAGCGTGTAGGGCTCTTCGCCGGTGGAGCAGCCCGCGGAGAGGATCTTGAGGGTGTTCTCGCGGGTCCTGGTCTTGCGAGCCTTCACGCTCTTCAGCACCTGGTCGGAGAAGACCTTGAGTTGCGGCAGCTCGCGGTAGAAATAGGTCTCGTTGTTGGTGAGGTGGGACACCATGCGCTGGAGCTCGTCCTGCCGCTCGGGGCCGAAGCGCAGGTAGCGGTAGTAGTCCTCGAAGGAGGAGAGCTCGAGGCTGGCCAGGCGCCCCAGCAGGCGAGAGCGAAGGGTGGGCTTCTGGTTGTCCTCGAAGTAGAGGCCGAAGCGCTCGTGAACGAAGTCTCGGAGCAGCCGGAACTCCTCCTCCGAGAGCTCGATGTCTTCCCCTGGGTGGATCATCAGCGCGGCCGGGGGGAGAGCCTCTTGAGGGCCGCCGCCGCCGCCTGACGAACCTTGGGCGAGGGATCGGCCGCCTTGGCGTCCATGAGCGGTCTGACCGCGTCCAGAAAGCCACCCTCGCCCAAGGCCAAGGCCGCCTCCGCCCGCACCTCGGGCGTCTCATCGGCCAGAGCGGTCAAGAGCAGCCTGCGGGCCCGCCGGTCCTCGAGCTTGCCCACCAGGTCGACCAGCAGCCGCCGGGCCTCGGCTCCGGAAGCGGCGAACGCCTGCTCCACCTCGGGCAGGATGGCCGCCCCCATGCGCCGCAGCGCCTCCAGGGCCGAGGCCTGGAGGGCCGGGGGGTCGAGCAGTCCGATCAGGGGCCGGGTGGCCCGGGAGTCCCCGATCTCCCCCAGGGCGGCGGCGGCGGCCCGGCACACGGTGGCGTCTTCATCCGCTAGGCGCGCGACCAGAGCCGGGGTCGCTTTCTGGCTGCGGATGCGGCCCAGGGCCGATGCCGCCGCGCAGCGCACGCTCCAGTGTTCGTCCTCCAGGGCCAGCACCAGGGGGGCCACCGCCTGCGGATCGCCCAGGGCGCCCAGGCTGTCGGCGGCGGCTCGCCGCAAGCCCCGATCGGGGTCGGTCAGGATCCCGAGCAGGCTCTTGACCGCGACCTGCGCTCGCATCGCCCCCAGGGACTCGACCGCCGCAAAACGCAGCTCCTTGCGGCTGTCGGAGAGAAAGCCCATGATCCGGGGTACCGCCTCCGGGTTTCGGATCTGTCCCAAGGCCCTGAGGGTCACGAAGCGCATTTTGGGATCGGGGTCGTCCAGAAGCGGCAGCAGGTGTGAGGCGGCCCCCGGTTCCTCCAGGCGGCCCAGGGAGAGAACCGCCTGCTGCCGGACCACGCCGCTCTCGTCGGAGAGGGCGGCCTCCAGCACGTCGGCGGCTCCCGGCGCCTGGATCTCCCCCAGCGCCTTGATGGCGGCCCGGCGCACGCTCTCCCGGGGATCGCGATAGAGGGCGATCAGCGCCGGGGCGGTTTCGGCATCGCGCACGAAGCCCAGGGTCTCGGCCGCCCGGATGCGGATCTGAGGGTCTTCGCTGCCCAGGGCCTGGAGCAGAAGCGGGACCACGCGAGCCGGTGAGAGGCGGGCCAGCGCCTCCATGGCGCTCTCCTGGATCAGCTCGCTCTCGTCGCCCAGAAGCTCGAAGAAGAGCATGGCCGCGTCCTCGTCGCCCAGGCGACCGATGGCCGCCACGGCCTCGGCCCGGACTTCCTGCGAGGGGTCGTGGATGAGCGGCGCCACCAGCTCCATGGCCTGAGGCGGGGCGATCCAGGCCAGGCAGCGGAGAGTTCCCTGGCGCACGGCGTCGCTTCCATGGGCCAGACCGAAGGCGTAGGCCTCGCGGCTGGCGAAGCCGATGGAGACCAGGGCGTGGCTCGCGTACTCCC
>DATECU010000261.1:0-4113 GCA_035286745.1 Vicinamibacteria bacterium
AAGCGAGGGTGCCGTCCGGCTGCAGTTCACACGTGTGCGAAAAGCCGGCGGTCAAGAGTCGCCGGCGAAACCGCCCAACGGGTGGCGTGCTCTGGGCGCTGGAGTTGTCTCCCCAGCAGGCGAGCGTCCCGTCTGTCCCCAGTCCGCAGGTGTGGAACGCGCCCCCGGTGACCTGAGTGAACGTGCCGGCGGGGGGCGTGCCTTGGCCATAGGCGTTGCTCCCCCAACAGGCGAGTGTCCCGTTCGTCTGCTGTTCGCAGGTGTGGCTGTCACCGGCGGTCAGGAGGCGCCGGCTGAACGTCCCGGTGGGTGGTGAGCTCTGGCCGTTGGAGTTGTAGCCCCAGCAGGCGAACGTTCCGTCCGTCTTTCGTCCGCAGGTGTGGACGTAGCCGCCGGCGACCTGAGTGAACGTGCCGGCGGGAGGGGTGCTCTGGCCCAAGGGGTTGTAGCCCCAACAGGCGAGCGTCCCGTCCGTCTTCAGTGCACAGGCGTGTAGGCCGCCTGCAGCGACCTCAGTGAACGTCCCGGCGGGCGGCGTGCTCTGGCCATACAAGTCGTAGCCCCAGCAGGCGAGCGTCCGGTTCGTCTTCACTCCGCAGGTGTGCCAGTAGCCCCCGCCCACCTGAGTGAACGTTCCGGCGGGAGGTGTGCTCTGGCCGAAGTTGTTGTAGCCCCAGCACGCGAGCCTTCCGCCCGTCCTCAGTCCGCAGGTGTGATGGCCGCCCCCGGCGACCTGAGTGAAGGTTCCGGCGGGGGGCGTGCTCTGGCCGGAGCCGTTGTCCCCCCAGCAGGCGAGCGTCCCGTCCGTCTTCAGTCCGCACGTGTGATGGCCGCCCCCGGCGACCTGAGTGAACGTTCCGGCGGGGGGCGTGCTCTGGCTGTAGCTATTGTCCCCCCAGCAGGCGAGCGTCCCGTCCGTCTTGAGTCCGCACGTGTGAAGGCTGCCTCCGGTGACCTGAGTGAACGTTCCGGCGGGGGGCGTGCTCTGGCCGTGGCTGTTGTTCCCCCAACAGGCGAGCGCCCCGTCGGCGCGGACGGCGCAGCCATGGGAGTCGCCGGCTGTGAGGCTCCCAAGGGCTGGCCCCGGGCTGGCTGCGGGCGCCAGCACCAGACCCACGTCCCCAGCCAGGCACACCGCTGAACCAGGTCCGTAGGTGAGGAGGCTCAGCGCCAACCTTGAGGCAATGCGCACGTATGGAGATCTTCTCGACATACCACACCTCATGAGTTCGTGACGCCATCGCCCGCAGCCAGAGCGTCGCTACCTTGATGACGCGCGGTCCCGTGCTGGATCGTGTCGCCGGCCCGCGGACGCCCTCGATCTCCGGTTGACCTTCGGGAGCCGATTCCCTACGCTTTCAGCACGTTGACAGGACAAGAGCCGAAGAGGCGCTTCCGAAGGACGGAGCGGATTGGATGACTCCCGAACGCTGGCAGCGGATCAAGGAGCTGTTCGACGCCGCCCTCGAACGGGAGGGGGAAGCTCGCGCCCGCTTCTTGAGCCAGGCCACGCAGGACGACCCGTCGCTCGCCTCGGAGGTGCTCGGCTTGCTTGCCTCCGACCAGGAGGCGGGGGCCTTCCTGAGCGCGCCCCCGTTGTCACCATCGTTGGGTGAGTCGTTAGGGGAGCCGGTCCCGAACCTGCTGGGACGCCACATCGGGCCCTACCGCGTATTGGGTGAGATCGGCCACGGAGGGATGGGGACCGTGTACCGCGCGGTGCGGGACGACGACCAATACCAGAAGCAGGTGGCCATCAAGCTGGTGCGCGGAGGGATGGACGCGGAGTTCGTCCTGCAGCGCTTCAAGGCCGAGCGCCAGATCCTGGCCAACCTGGAGCATCCGAACATCGCGCGGCTCATCGACGGGGGGACCACCGAAGAGGGCTGGCCGTACTTCTCGATGGAGTACGTGGAGGGTCAGCCGATCGACCGCTACTGCGCCGGCTTGGGGGTGCGGGAGCGGCTGGATCTGTTCCGGATCGTGTGCGCGGCGGTGCAGTACGCACACCAGCGTTTGGTGATCCACCGGGACCTGAAGCCGGGCAACATCTTCGTGAGCGCGGACGGCGTTCCCAAGCTCCTGGACTTCGGCATCGCCAAGCTGCTGGGGGCGGACCCCCCGGGTCCGGGCGAGGCGACGTTGACGGTGTGGCCGCTGATGACGCCGGAGTACGCGAGCCCGGAGCAGGTGAAGGGCGAGGCGGCGACGACAGCGAGCGACGTCTACTCGCTGGGGATGCTGCTCTACGAGCTTTTGGCGCGGAAGCGGCCCTACGAGATCAAGACCCGGGCTCCGGAGGAGGTGGCGCGGGTGGTGTGCCAGCAGCAGCCGGAGAAGCCGAGCGTGCGGGCGGACCGGCCGCTGTCGCGGCAGCTCAAGGGGGATCTGGACACCATCGTGCTGAAGGCGATCCGAAAGGAACCCGCCCGGCGGTACCAAACGGTGGGGGAACTGTCAGAGGACCTACACCGCTACCTTGCCGGCCTGCCGGTGCTGGCGCGTGGGGATACGGTCGGCTACCGGGCTGGGAAGTTCGTGCGGCGCCACAAGGCGGCGGTGGTGGTGGCGGGGCTTCTGGTCGCGAGCCTGCTGGGCGGGATCCTGGCCACGGTGCGCCAGGCCCGCATCGCTGAGGCGAACCGGGCGCGTGCCGAGCGGCGGTTTGGCGACGTGCGCAAGCTGGCGAACTCGTTCCTGTTCGAGTTTCACGACGCCATCGCCACCCTCCCGGGCTCGACGCCAGCCCGGGAGCTCGTGGTGCGCAAGGCCCTGGAGTACCTCGACAGCCTGGCCGCGGAGGCCCAGGGGAGCCCGTCGCTGCAGCTCGAGCTGGCGTCGGCGTACGAGAAGGTCGGCGACGTCCAGGGAGCTCTCGGGGCGGCGAGCCTCGGTCAGACCCCGGCGGCCCACCGCAGCTATGCCAGGGCCGTTGAGCTGCGGGAGGCGGTCGCGGCCGCGGGGCCGCTGTCCGTCGAGGCGCAGCGCGACCTGGCCATGGCGCGGAAGAGGCTGGCCACGATGCGCCTGGCCGAGGGCGACTGGACCGGTGCCACGCGGCTGTTCGAACGGGCGCGAGACGTCTACGTGTCCCTCGCCGCAGAGCGCCCCGACGACTTCGCGGCCCAGGTGGACGCGGCCGGCAGCCGGGTGAACGTTGGGATCGCCTGGGGGATGTCGGGCCGCAGGCACGAGGGCTTGCGAGCGTGCGAAGAGGGGCTGGCGGCTGCACGGAAGCTGGCGGCGTCAGCTCCAGCGGATACGCGGCTCAAGAACCTGATGGGCATCGGCCTGATCTGGGTCGGCAACATCGCCACGGCGATCCCGGAGAGGCGCGAGCGGGCCCTCGAGGCGATCCGGGAGGCCACCGCGCTCTACGAAGCGCTGGCCGCGGCCGAGCCCGACAACGCCTTCTGGCGGCTCAAGATCGGGGACACCCATGTCGGCGCGTCCTTCGTCCTGACCGAGCTCGCCCGGTGGGACGAAGCGGTTGTCCCGGCACAACAGGCCGAAGCGATCTACTCGAGCCTGGAATCGGCGGACCCGAAGAGCGGCTTCTACCGAGAGGAGCGCGTGGCCGCGCAAGGGCTGCGGGCCAGGGCGCTACTCGGACGCGGCGACCTCGGGTCCGCGGAGCCGCTTCTGTTGGAGGCGGAGAGGGCCATGCTCGAGCAGTACGCGTCTCAGCCCGAGAACGTGCTGCTCCGGGAGCGCTTGGCCGGGGTCCAAGGCGACCGCGGCCGGTATCACCAGCTCAGGGCCTCGCGGAGCGGGGGGGCCGCTCGGATCAGGCATCTGCAGATGGCGATCGAGTGGATGCGGAAAGCCGAAGGCCATCTCGACGAGCTTCACGCCCAGCACCGCGTGCCCTTGGGCACCACCGAGGAACTGGAGAGGCTGCGCCGCCGCCGAGCAGAGTGCGAGACGGCCTTGGGGACGCACGCGGGCCCAAGGCCGAGTCCCTACGACTCAAACGCCCGCTAGTGTAGTGTCTCTAAAAGGACTTTACAACGACGAACTTTCTCCAGGATCTTCTCCACAGATGCGGTCCACACGAATGGCTTCGGGTTCTGGTTGTGAACTTCCAAGTACTCATCGATGGCCTCGACCAGT
>DATECU010000262.1:0-6229 GCA_035286745.1 Vicinamibacteria bacterium
TCCAGGCCGTGAGCTGGACCTGCATTCCAGCGGGAGGGGTCTCCTGCACGCCCGCCGGCTCGGGCAGCCTGAGCGACACGGTGAACCTGCCGAGTGGTGGGAGCGCCACCTACACCGCGACCGGCCTCCTGGTCTACGGGACCATGCTGCCGATCTTCAACACCGCCACCGCGGCCTCGCCGCTCTTCGATCCGCTGCTGGCCAACAACAGCTCGACCGCAACCACGCTGGTCGACCCGGATCTCATCTTCAAGGACGGATTCCAGTGACTCACTCGGAGGTCATGATGACGTTGTCGAAGCGGAACGTAAGACGCGGCCAGTGCGGACCGCGGGTCCTGGCGGCGTTGGCCCTGTTCTCGCCGGCCGTGCCGGCGCTTGCCGCCACCTACTCGGTGGGACCGTCGGGCGACGGCTGCACCCACACCTCGCTCCAACTGGCGATCAACGCCGCGGTGGCCAACGCCTCGGGGCCGCACACCATCAAGCTCCGCACCGGCACCCTGGCCGAGCCCAACCCCATGGTCCTGCACAACCCGCTGGCGGACGTCACGATCGCCGGAGGGTACGCGACCTGCACCTCGAGCACGCCGACCACCAACGCGCGCACCACGATCGACGGCACCGGTGGGGCCGACGGCACCGTGATCGACGTCCGCTCCTCGACCTCTCCGGCGCGGGTGGTGACCCTCCAGCACATCACCATCACCGGAGGCACCGGTGAGCAGGGTCCCTTCGCCAACCCCGAAGGCGGCGGCCTCGAGCTGCGCGGCAACCTCACCGTGCGGCTGCAGAACGCGACCCGGGTGGAAGGCAACGCCACCCGCCGCGGTGGCGGCGCCCTGATGCAGGGAGGGCCGGGCTTCGTTACGCTGAGCCTGAACGGGGGATCCTCGATCAGCGACAACGAGGTCACCAACGATGGCGGAGGCGTCTGGTGCTGGGATCTGGGCAAGGTCGTGATCGACGACGGCAGCGTTGAAGGGAACCGGGCGGGACGGCACGGAGGTGGGCTCTACCTCGGTAACCAATGCGGCCTCGAGGTGGCCCCGTTCGGAAACGGGGCGCGCCTGATCTCGTTCAACGAGGCCGGCTTGACCGAGCCGGGCGATGGAGGCGGGATCTACTCGGAGGCTTCCGATCAGTTCTTCGGTCCCTATCAGATCTACGTCGAGGCGCCGGCCAACTCACCCCTCTTCATGATCGGGAACCAGGCCTCCCAGCGTGGTGGTGGGGCGTTCCTGAAGGGCACCGGCGGAGTCCGGATCCCGCTGCTCTTCGCAAACACGGCCTTCTTCAACAACGTGGCTCCGACGGGTGCGGCCTTGCATGTCGAGGGAGCCGTCGATGTCTCGCTCACGGGGGACCCAGGATGCAGCGCGTTCGGGGGTTGCTCGCTTTGGAACGGCAACCAGGGCGGCAGCCTCATTCAGGCGAACGGGGTGGCCGTCCCGATCAAGCCGATCTTGCGGGCTCGGCGGTTGCGGCTGGCGGGCAACACCGTCTTTTCGGTGCTCTGGGCTGACTCGGCCCAGCGCGTCGAGATCGACACCACGATCATCGATGGCAACGTCGACAACTCCAGCAACGGCTCCCTGCTGGTGAACGACTTCGGCGCGGAGCCGCTGCAGCTCTACTACTCGACGGTGACGGGCAACTCCCAGGCCCGCATGCTCAAGGCCGTTGGAAGCTCGATCGACGCCTTCGGGAGCATCATCTGGAACCCTGGGAGCCAGCTCGTCGGCAGTGGCAGCGTGTCGCACGGGTCCTGCCTGATTGCCCACGAGGCCGCAGGCGTTCCGGCCGGCGTGACGGTCGAGAACCCGCTCCTCGACTCGACCTTCACCCCCGCCGCCGCAGGCGCGATCGACGCTTGCGATAACCTGGCCTTCACGCCCCCGGCCGACTTCTACGGGCGGACCCGACCCATCGACATCCCCTGGGACCCCAACCACTTCGGAGCCTACGACCTCGGCGCCGTGGAGAAGCCCATTCCGCCCGACCTCATCTTCAAGGACGGATTCCAGTAGGCGCGGCAGGACGACAGTCGACCGCTCACGGGCGACCTCCTCACCCTATCCCTCTCCCCGCAAAGCGGGGAGAGGGGAGTTGCCTGCGCGGCGCCTCCGGTGCGCGACTACTTGGCGGCGGGTGAGGCGCCGGCGGGGGCCGGGACGGTGGTGACGGGCGCGGCCGGGGGAACGGCGGCGGCCGGCGAGGCGGCGGGCGGCGCCGCGGGGACCTTGTCCAGGACCGAGCTGGACTTGGGTCGGAGCATCGAGAGGGCAAGGCAGGTCACAACGAAGACGCCGGCCAGGATGGCGGTGGCCTTGGTCAGCACGTTCGCCGAACCCCGAGGACCGAAAGCGGCCTGGGTGCCGCCGCCCCCGAAGGCGCTCGCCAGATCCTGGCTCTTGCCCTGCTGCAAAAGCACCACGCCGATCAGGAAGAAGCAGGCCAGCAGGTGAAGCACGATGATCAGGTAGTAGGCGATGGTCATGGGGCGCTATCCTTCAGGTCCAGCGTGGGGCAAGGGACTCGGCCCCACGCAAACAAGGGAGTATACACCAGTTCGAGTGCACTCCCGCCAGCGACGGCTCCCCCGCAGTTCCCCTCGCTCCACCCTTCGCTGCTCCCCTTCTCGTCCCTCTGCGCCTCCGCGCCTCTGTCGTCTCCCCTCGTCGTCGACTACTGCACCGTGAAGGGCTCCTTCACCTCCAGCGCCTTGCCGCTGACCTCGTCCTTCACCGAAAGCACCATCTCGTAGGGCCCGGGGGCGGCGCCCTCCAGGCGGAAGCCCACCAGGCGGGACAGCTTACCCAGAGAGGTGGGCATGATGGCCGTTGGGGGCTGCTCCGCCAGCGCGGTCCCGTCGCTTCCCCGGACCACGTAGCCGGCGGTGACTTTGGGCAGGTTGGTGGCCTTGTCTTTGGCCGCTCCGTAGACCTCGAACTGGGCGTAGAGCACGGCCCCGCTGGGGAAGGTCCGTCGGGCCACCACGGCGGGCCGGGGAGCGGCCGGTTTGCCGTCCGCTCCGCCCTCCGGCGGGTGGAGGGTGTCGGTGATCACCAGGCTGGAGGTCCGCAGTTGGCTGAGGTCGGGCACTTCGAAGTCATGGATGACCGTGCCCAGGCGCCCGTTGTTCTTGTCGCGCACCACGATCTTGGCCTGATAGCCGCCGGGGGCCAGTTCGAAGTCGCGGCTGATCGGGAACCAGCTCTGTTCGAGCTTCGCCTTGGTGGCGGGCAGGAGCTTCATGTCGACCTTCTGGTCGTAACAGAAGTACTCCCCGGTTTCCCGGTGGGCCACCACCAGCAGGAACTCGATGGTGTCCAAGAAGCGTCCGCCTTCCTCCACGAAGCCGAACCGCGAGACATCCACGTCGGTGGTGACCACCACCCCGGCCTTGCCCAGAAGCGTCTCCGCGAAGACGTTGGCGGTCAATCGCAGCGGGACGTCCTGCTCCTCGAAGGGGGAATCCAGGGCCGCCTGGATGGCGGGATCGGACCCCGTCGGGGCCTTCTTCTCCGCGGCCTTGCCCCCCTCCAGGGGAGCGAAGTAGCCCTTGCGGGCGCGCACGCTCAGGCCCTTGCGGTTGACGCGGAGGGCGATCTTGCGGAAGCGCCCGTCGGCCTTGACGTTCTGCGGTGCATAACCAATGAGGTAGTAGGCCCGGGAGTCGTCGGCGATCTTCTGAATGCCCTTGCCCAGGTCGTTGGTGTTGGCGACCGTGAAGCCGCCGCTGTCGGAGGCGATCGACTCGGCCCCGGCGGCCGCCTCCAGCGCATCGCCGAAGGTGGAGCCGATGTCCTGCTCGGGCAGCGCGGGCCCGAATTCGGCGCCCTGGAAGTTGGAGGCGCCGTCAAGGCCCTTGGTGTTCAGGAAGTAGATGGCCACGTTGGCCCGGCGCGAGGCCTGCACCACCTGCTTGAACTCGTCCAGGTTGGGGTCGAAGATGAACCCCTCCGACACCAGGATCATGGACTTGCGGCCGCGGGTGGTGGCGAGCGACTGCAAGACCCGTTCGACGATGCCGAGCGTGATGCGGTTCTTGGAGGAGGCCTGGTAGTAGACCTCCTGAGCCCGGCCCCGCACCAGCGGATCGCCGTCCATGCTAGGGTTCTGCGCGCTGTCGCGCCCGGAGCGCACATTGACGCCGTAGGCGTCGTAGCGCCGGCTCACCCGCTGTTCGACGTCCTGATCCCGGTAGACGTGGATCCTCATCGCCTCGTAGTCGGTCAGGCGATCCGGGGAGCGGTCGGGGATCTGGCGGCCGTCCAGGCGCTTCAGAAGGGCAAGCAGCTCCTCGCGGCCGGCTTCCATTCGCGTGCTCCACCAGGCCGCGCCACCGGTGGCCAGAAGGGTGACCCGATCCCCCTCGCGGACCCCGGTCTTCAGGAACTCGGCCACCGCGATCTTGGCCCGCCGAGCCTGGAAGGTGGTGAGGTGGATGTCGTCGAAGACGATGACGAAGGATCGGCCGGTCTGGGCCTCCCGGCTGGTGTTGGTCGAGACCCGAGGCTTGGGTGGCGGCGACGCCTGGGGTTTGTCGGGGAGCTGCACCGCCTCGAAGCTGACGATGCTCTGGGCCTGCCCGTCCTCCAGCACCGTGAAGTCCGCCTGCTTGAGGTCGGTGACCGGGGTTCCCTTCTTGTCCTTGACCACAGCGTCCACGACCACCAGCTCGACCTGCGTGGGGAAGGACGGCGTGGCGCCGGGAGAGGGCGAGGGGCTGGGCTTGGCCTGAGCGGTGACGATCGACGGAAGTGCCGTGAGCAACGCGAGGAGAAGGCAGGGTTTGGTGTTCATGAGCCTCACTTGGGATAGGACGCGGAAGCCGCGGACACGGACGGCGACCCCAACCGCTCCATTTTGGCGTCAAGGCCGCGAACGGCGCAAGCGGGCGAACGCAGCAGTCAGCTTTCAGCAATCAGCTGTTCTTTCTACTACTCCCGAGAATCGTCGCGGCGCGCGAAGAAGTCCGTGGTTTCTCGACTCTGAACTCTCGACTCTCGACGCGCGGCTTCGCCGCTTTCGGTTGCGGCGGAGCCGCGCTACGAGCAACGGACAACCAAGCGAGCGCTGCCTGGGGACCGCAACGAAACCATGGCAACCTGACGCTGTCGAACCTCTCTCCGCCTGCCGTAGCTGACTGCTGATCGCTGTCTGCTGACCGCTGTCCCCTCGCCTCGCCGATCTCCTTGCGGCCGGGGGTTGCTTTTTGTTCTAATGGCGCGGCATCTCTCCGCCGGGCGAGGCCACCGAGGGACCTTGGAGTTCAACGAGCTTTCGCTTCTCCTCCTTCGTGAGGACGTCGGCGAAACCTATGACGCGGTGGCCCGCAGCGCCGCGCTGGCGGTGGGGGCTGAGGTTTGTCACCTCGCCCTCTACGACGCCGACGCCCACCAGTTGATCGCCCGCCGCCCCCGCTACGAAGCCCAGGGCGAGGCGGTTCCCCAGTACCGGCTGCCTCCTTCTCCGGCCTCGGCGCGGGTCTTGGAGACGGGGCAGGCCTACGTCTCGAACGATCCCGCCCACGATCCCCTCTACGAGCCCTCGGTCGGCCAGCGGGGCATTCGCTCCATTCTCACCGTGCCGGTGGCCCGTGGCGAGCGGATCCAGGGCCTGCTGTACGCCCTCAACAAGCCCGGGGGCTTCACCGCCGAGGACGCGCGCACCCTGACCGCACTGGCCGGGGCAGCCGCGGTGACCCTGGAAAACGTGCGTCTCTACGGCGAGGAGCGGGACCGCCGGGTCTTGAACGAAGGGCTGAGCGAGCTGTCCCGGGCCCTGGTCAGCACCCACTCGGAGGACCTGGTCCTGGGGACCGTCCTCGATCACCTGCGTCGGGTGATGCGCTACGACGCCGCGGTGGCGACGGTGCTGGTCGAGGGCAGCTTGCTCAGGGTGGCAGCCTCGCGCGGCGGCGACCCGGGCTTCGAGGTCGACCTCGATTCCGTGAGGCCGCTGGCCCTGGCCCTCAAGAGCACCCGCCCGGTGGTGCTGGGCCGTCTGGACCCGACCCTGGTCCGACTCGGCTTGCGCGCGGTGGGGGGACCGGTGCTGGTGGCCCCGCTTTCAGCCTCCGGCGAGGTGCTGGGGGCGTTCCTCTTCGTGTTCGAGGAGTACGTGATCATGGAGCGCGACCTGCACCTGGCGGGCGCTTTCGCCGATCACGCCGCCCTCTTCCTGGAGGCCGGCACCCTGCTGCGCCGCGAGCAGCAGGCCCG
>DATECU010000263.1:0-2925 GCA_035286745.1 Vicinamibacteria bacterium
CAGCTCAAGAGCCGCGCCGGCTTCAGCGACGCCACCGTCCTGAGCCAAAACGACTACACCTACGACGGGGTCGGCAATCGGCTCACCCACATCGAGAAGATCGGGGCCTCCACGACAGCATACAAGTATGTCTATGATCCCTTGGATCGGTTGCTCGAGGTCCGCGACAACGTCACCACCGCCCTGAAGGAGGCCTACACCTACGATTCCCTGGGCAACCGGCTGACCAAGACCGACGGCGCCACCACCTTGGCCTACGTCTACGATGCCGCGAACCAAGTGAAGGAGATCCGGCAGGGTAGCCCTAGGAGTCTGTCGGGGAAATCGCGTCGACGCTTGCCAGCATGACGAGCCCTAAGGGAAGAGCGGCTGTGGCGGAACCGATTCGGGGTCCTCTTGGGTGGCGGGTGAGGCCTGGGGGGTGCAAAGGCATGTCTACGCGTCCCCTCTTCTCACACCGTCTGGGGGCACACCCCCGCCCGGAACAGCTTGAGCAGGTTGTGCGTCAGGCAGATCAAGAGCCACTCCGCTGTCACCTTCGCTTTCCCTCGAAACGAGAATCGCCGAAAGCCGCGCCCCTCCTTGATCTGCCCAAAGACCGGCTCGACGATTGCCTTGCGCCGCTGGTAGACCGCCTGCCCCTCGGCCGTCTGGAGCTTGTGGCGCATCTGCTCGCGGACCGTGGCCCCGGGCGGGGCCGGCCCGCTGCCGGGCGCGGCCGGGGCCCCGTGCTTCTGCCGGTCCGGCGTCACGTACAGATCGATGCCCTGCATTTGCTCCGCGGTCACATTCGCTTCGCTGAAGTAGCCCGCATCGGCCGAGGCCTTCGTTGGTTGCTGCCCGAGATTGGCCGCCACCTGGGTCAGCAGCGGCACGAGCTGCTGGGTGTCGTTCGCCTCCTGCGTCACCGCCGCCGCCACGATGATCTGCGCCCGGCTATCCACGGCGGCCTGCGCGTTATAGGCCTGTTCGAACCCCTTCGTGGCGCCGTCCTTCATGATCCGCGAGTCCGGATCGGTGAAGTTGCGCTGGGCCTTCGGGTCCGGCACGGCCTGCGCCGGGTCTGGGATCTGGGGGGGCCGCCCCTTGGGCTTCTGGCCCGTCTCGGCCGCCTGGCGCTCCCGCTCGGCGAGTTTGGTGCGGGCCGCGGCCTGCGCCGCGCGGGCCTTCGCCTCCTGCTCCAACGCCGCCTTGGCCTCGCGGAGCTTCCGGAGCCGGCTCTCCCGCCGGGCCAGCTCGGCGGGCAGCTCGTCGCCGCGCCGGCCCTTCCCGTACTGCGCATCCTCCGCGGCATCCACGCGCTCGGCCTGGGTCAGGAGGGCCGCCACCTCCTGTTCCAGTGTCTGCTCCGCCTCGCCCATCCGCGCGTAGCTCATCGCCTTGTGCTTGGAGGCGTTGGCCTTGACCTTCGTCCCGTCCAGCGCCACGTGCCCCAGGCTGACCAGCCCGGCGCGCTGGCACAGCTGGAGCACCTGGGTGAACAGCCCCGCCAGCGCGGGGAGATGCCGCTGGCGGAAGGCGGCCAGGCTGTCGTGGTCCGGATGCTGGTTGGCCGCCAATACCCGGTAGGGGACCTGCTCCTGGGTCGCCCGCTCGATCTGGCGCGAGGACGGCTTGCCGGTACAGTAGGCGTACACCAGGAGCTTCACCATCATGGCCGGGTGGTACGGCGGCTGCCCGCGCCCGTCGCCGTCCTCGTACACCGCGAAGATCGGCGTCAGGTCCAGGGTATCCACCACGTCGCTGATGAACAGCGCCAGGTGGCCTTCCGGCAGCCACTCGCGGAGCGCCGGGGGCATCAGGAACAGCTGGTCGGGATTGTACGGCTTGAATGTTTTCATGGGCGCAGTATAGTCCAGCCACGACCCGTGTCTACGACGCATAGTGCGTGCCACGCGAAACTTTCTCCGACAGGCTCCTAGCAAAGGACGATGTTCGGGCAAGGGGTCCAATCGCCGTGCGGGCCGGCGGGGCCAGAGAGGATCTGCAGATGAAGGGTCTCTGAACGCTTGAACGTTCGAACAGTCGAACGTTCGAACGCTCTTCAGCGTCAGACACCCAGGTGCTGGTGGAGCACTTCCTGGCGGGCGCGGAGGTCGGATGGGGTGCCCTCGTACACGATCTGGCCACGGCTCATGACGTAGACGTAGTCGGCCACGCGGAGGGCCGAGCGGATGTGCTGCTCCACCAGGAGGGTGGAAAGGCCCTCGACCTTGAGCTGTTCCATCACCCGGCCCACCTCGCGGACGATCTGCGGGGCCAGGCCTTCGGAGGGCTCGTCCATCAGGAGCAGCTCCGGGTTGGCCACCAGGGCGCGGGCGATGGCCAGCATCTGCTGCTCGCCGCCCGAGAGCGTGCCGGCGAGCTGGGCCCGGCGTTCGCGCAGGCGGGGAAAGAGCTGGAAGGCGGTGTCCGGAGTCCACCGGCTCCCCGCGCCGCCGCGGGCGATCACGGCCAGGTTCTCCTCCACCGTCAGGGACCGGAAGATGCGGTGGCCCTGCGGCACCAGGCCGATGCCCAGGCGGGCGATGCCCTCCGGGGGGGCGCCGGCCAGGGGCCGGCCGTGGAAGAGGATCTCGCCCCGGCGCGGCGGGGTAAGGTTCATGATGCTCCGGATCAGCGTGGTCTTGCCGGCGCCGTTTCGTCCCAGGAGGGCTACGACGCTGCCGCGCGGGACGGAGAGCGAGATCCCCTGAAGGATGTGGCTGGACCCGTAGTAGGTGTGGATCTCGCGGACCTCGAGGTGGGCCGTCATCGTGATACGTTCCGTACCGCCAGGAGGCAGGGAGGTCGAGAGCCCGGGACGCTGGAAGGCATCATGCGGGCAGCCGTAGGCTCTTGACGGCACGGTACACCGCAAGGGGGCGTTCCAGGGGCGGCCACGGGATGACTCCCAGCGCGTCGTCCACGTAGTCGGCGCGCCGC
>DATECU010000264.1:0-4927 GCA_035286745.1 Vicinamibacteria bacterium
CCCCCCGAGCCCCCGGACCCGAACGCGGCACCCGAAGTGAACTCGGTCGCCGCTCTTGACCCGGGGGCTCCCGCCCCCCGAGCCTCCGGACCCGAAACGCAACGACTTCGGACGGCGGCCAGCGCCGGGCCGGCTATAATCGCTGCTGCCCATGAGCCTGGACGGCCCCTTCGACGACCTGCCGCGGGCCGAGCGCGGCCCGCGCTCCGAGTTCCTGCGCGTGCAGATGCGGGAATGGCTGGAGCAGATCGGCAGCCAGGGCAAGACCCGCGAGCTGTTCGAGCTGGAGATGTGGCTCCGGGCCTTCGAGCGCTTCTTCCGGGTCAAGAACCAGCCGCTCTCCGACAAGGAGGTGAAGCAGCTCGCGCTCCGCAACTGGTCCGACGAGCTCCGGCTGGTGGACAGCGTCATCCTCCGCACCATCCAGCTCTGCACCTCGATCCTGACCGAGGAGCAGGTGAACCAGGCCCGCTTCGACAAGTACGTCGAGAGCTACCTGAAGAAGGACGACCTGGTCGACCCCTACGTCGAGAAGCTCCTGCGCCAAACGAATCCGGAAGCGGCCCTCACCCTGCTCCGGGAGTCGCTGGAGGACGTGCACCTGGTGCTCTCGGATCTGGTGCAGCTCTCCCGGCTGCCCTACCTCACCTTCACCGCGGTGGGCAAGCTCCTGTACCGGGAGGTGCGCCGCAGCCACCTGCTGGCCCTGCTCATCGACAAGAAGTTCAAGCCCATCCACGACCGGATCCGCAACCCGGCGGTGGCGGAGACCATCCGCACCATCTCCAAGGGCCTGGAGCGCAAGCAGGCAGCCAAGGTCTTCCTGGAGCTGTTCCGCCTGCTCCACTACCTGGAGTACGCGGACCCCGCCTACCTGGACGACGACAGCCTGCGCAACAGCATCCTGGTGTTCGCCCTCATTACCTCCGAGACGCGGCTGCTCCTCGGCTACCTCGAGCGGCGGGTGGTGAAGAACCTGGACCCGGACACCGCCCTCCACCAGATCTACGACTCCTTCGTCTACTGTCTGCCTCTGGAGCTCAAGAAGGTCATCCACACCGAGCTGCTCGACATCTCGGTGGCCCACCAGGCCGAGCACATCCGGGCCCGGGTCGAGAACAGCCACGGCATTTTGAAGGACTGCTTCCAGCAGTCGGTGGTGCAGTTGGCCCAGGTCTTCGACGGCGCTATCGAGGGGCAGGACATCTTCCCCGACTTCATGGCCAAGCTGGAACAATCGATCGCGCTGCGCGAGGCCCTGGCCCGGCTGATCCGGGCGGTGCGCGGCTTCGCCAAGAAGAAGGACGTCTCGGCGGCCACCACCATGAAGGACGAGATCTCGCGGTTCTACGACAGCAACATGAAGTACCTCATGTACCGCGATTGGTCCGGCTTCGAGCTCTTCTTCATCGAGATCCTGAAGTGCACCAGCGTGGGGCCTCTGCTGCAGATCAGCCACCGCTTCGAGACCTTTCTCATGACCCTGTTCCGCGAGGTCCAGAAGCGCTCGATCCTGAGAGATCTGCCCCTCTCCCCCGATCTGGCCGTCGAGGGGGCCGAGGCGCCAGCACCCTGAGCGTCGAGATCGGCTGAAGGACCCCGGCTGTTTGAGGCGCTCCTAGTAGCCCAAGTTGAGCCGCCAGGGCCGCATCGCCCAGCCATCTCGGACATCGTCGGGTGCATCTCGCTGTTGCGTTTGCCCTCTCAGACGCTCGTTCTACAGGCGTGACCACGCGAATCGCAGGAGCATGAGGGCGGCCAGGGCTGCAAGGGCCCACGTGCCCATTCGGACCGCCATCCTCCACATCGCACGGCGGAAGTCGGCGGGATCGGCAAGGGCACGGTCCATGAGTTTGAGTGCTGTACTCCGGTCTCTCTTGACCCCTACCCCGTGCCACTTGAGCAAGGCCAAGTTGTGCTGAGCATCCGAATCGCCCTGCGCGGCTGCCGCCTCGTACCAACGCGCGGCCTCAGCGGGATCACGCGCAACGCCCTTGCCCTCGTCGTACATGTAGCCGAGGCAGAACTGCGCTCCAGTGACCTCGTCCGCTGCTGCAAGACGGAACCACCGCTCCGCCTCAGTGTAGTCGCAGACCGCTCCGACTCCGTGAAGCAGCCTCAGCCCAAGCTCATACTGAGCGGCCGGGTCACCGGAAAGGGCCCTCTCTCGGAGCCGCGAAACCTCGTCAGGTGGCATCGCAAACTCGTCTCGGTGTACCGCGCAACACTGGGTCTACGGCGAGCATGTCGGATAGGGGATGCGAGCCCCCGCTGCATAGCGTCGTTGTTGCTGGATCCGGCAGCCGTCAGCCCCGACAGAGCCAGCAGCAGCTTAACCCAGTTGGGTGCGGGGTTGGGCTCCCCTCCGTCCGGGATACGGTGCGATGGTTCGCAGGCTATTCGGATGGGCTCAGCCAACGACGTGCTGGCGCTGTGACGCGGGCGCAAACCGCGACGGTGATCGCTATCACCGCCAGAGCGATCTGAAGCGGAAGCGCCCTTCGGGAGGCGCGAAGACCACGCTCGACCTCCGCCACGTCCCTCGAAGTCGTCGGGCTGGTCGGGGTCATGCTCCTGTGTCCACCCAGCACGTAGTCTACGGCGGAAGCACCCCATTCCAGGCCCTGGTGATCCCCGGGGGCCCCCGGTGCCCGGCGGCCCGGCGAGGCGCCCGCTTGAGCGCCGGCCGGCGACGGGTTATAAGTCAGAGCTTTGTCGGATGAGGAGTCAACCACCGTGCGCGTGAGCGTCGCCATCCCCTGCTACAACGAGGCCCCCACCATCGCCAAGGTGGTGACCGACTTCCGGGCTCAGTTGCCGGAGGCGGAGATCCTGGTCTGCGACAACGACTCAAGCGATGGCAGCGCCGAGCGGGCCCGGGCCGCCGGGGCTCGGGTGGTGCGCGAGAAGCGGCGCGGCAAGGGCTACGTCATGCAGACCCTGCTGGAGGCGGTGGACAGCGACCTCTGTGTGATCGTGGACGGCGACGACACCTACTTCGCGGAGGACGTACACGCGCTGCTGGCGCCGGTCCTCGATGACCGGGCCGATCTGGTGGTGGGGGATCGCCTGACGAATGCCTCCTCGGAGGCGCTGAACGAGATGCACCGCTTCGGCAACCGCGCCATCCTGGCCATCATCAACCTGGTCTTCCGCACCGGCTTCAAGGACGTGCTGTCCGGCTATCGGGTGATGAACAAGAACTTCCTGCGCTCGGTTCCCCTGATCACCGGTGGGTTCGAGACCGAGACCGAGCTGACGCTGCAGGCCCTGGAAAAGGGGATGGTGATCCGCGAGCTGCCGATTCGCTATCGAGCCCGGCCGGAGGGGAGCTACTCGAAGCTCTCGCCGTTCGCTGACGGCTATCGCATCCTGATCACCATGGCGGTGCTGCTCCGCAACCACCGGCCGCTCTACTTCTTCTCGCTGCTCGCCCTGGCCTTGCTGCTTCTGGACGTCGGCTACCTGGGAGCCTGGGTCGGCGGTCTGCTCCCCGCCTACCGGCCCCTGGTTCACGGCCTGGTGGCGGGCGGGCTGGTGGCGGCGGCGGTCGGGCTGGTGCTGGCCGGGGTGGTGCTGAACGCCCTGAACACCGGCTTCCGCGAGCTGGTGGCTCTCGGCCGGAGGGCGCGTTGAGCGCGCCGGCCCCCCTGGCCGAGGGTCAGTTCGAGTCGGTACCCTGCAACCTCTGCGGCAGCGACGCCTACCGTGTGGTAGCGCCCTCCCGCCGGGATCCAGCCAAGCCGGTCGACCTGGCCAGCGTGTTCCGCTCCTCGGGCGACGAGCCGCTCCAGGACCAGCTGGTACAGTGCAGCGCCTGCGGCCTCTTCTACGTGCGGCCGCGCTTGCGTTGGGAACTGATCCTTGAAGGCTACCAGGGCGGCAGCGACGAGGGCTTCGTGTCCCAGATCGCCTTTCGGGAGCGGACCTTCGAGCGCTGCCTGGACCGGGTGGAGGCGGTGGCCAAGCCGCCCGGGAAACGGGTGCTGGACATCGGCGCCGCCGGGGGCTCGTTTCTGGCGGTGGCCGGCAAGCGCGGCTATGAGCCTAGCGGGTGCGAGCCGAGCGCCTGGATGTGCGGTTTCGCCCGGGAACACTACGGGCTCGACCTTCACCGCGGCACGCTCTTCGACCTGCCCGCCGCCCCCGGCTCGGTGGACTTGCTCACGCTCTGGGACGTGCTCGAACACACGCCCGATCCCCGGGCCGTCTTGGACCGAGCGTGCTCGCTTCTGGCGCCCGGCGGGCTCTTGGTGCTGACCTATCCTGATTACGGCAGCCTGGCGGCCCGTCTCCTGGGGCCTCGCTGGCCCTTCCTGCTGACCGTTCACCTGTACTACTTCGACCGCCGGACCATGGGTGAGCTGCTGAAGCGGGCGGGCTTGGCTCCCCTCCGCTTCCGTGCCCACCTGCAGACCCTGGAGATGAGCTACGTGGCGATGCGAGGGGCTCCCTACCTTGGACCGTTAGGCGGTATCTTGACCGGAACCGTGAAGGCGCTGGGCCTGGGCCGGATGCCCTTCCACTACTGGGTGGGGCAGACCATGGTCGTGGCCAGGAAGGCCTGAGGGTGACGCGCGGTCCGGTCGTGGTTCTGGGGGGAGGCGTGGCCGGCCTGGCCGCGGGCTACTACCTGGCCCGCGAGGGCTGGGGGGTCACCTTGGTGGAGCAGGCCCCGGTGGTGGGAGGGCTCTGCGGCAGCTTCGAGAGCCATGGCTTCACCCTGGACTACGGCCCCCACAAGCTCTACTCGGTGGTCCCCGGCATCCTGGACGAGATCCGGACCCTGATGGGCGACGGCCTGATCGAGCACAAGAAGAAGAACCGGATCCGACTGCTCGACCGCTTCCTGAACTACCCGCTGGCCCTGGGAAACCTGCTGCCGCTTCTGGGTCCGTGGCGGGCGGCCCGCTTGGGTATGGGTTAT
>DATECU010000265.1:0-7048 GCA_035286745.1 Vicinamibacteria bacterium
CCTGTCTGTTAGGCGGGCTGGTGGCCTGGGGAGAGGCGCCGCTGGCGGCCTCGCTGGCGGTGATGGTGACCCTGCTGCTCACCCTCAAGACCCCCCTGCACAGGATCGCCGGCGCGGTGTCCGAGGACGAGATCCTCGCCATCCTCAAGTTCGGCGTGGTGTCGGTGATCCTGGTCCCCATCCTGCCGGTCGCCGCCACCCCCTACCTGGGTGGCCTGGCCCCGCGCACCTTGGGCCTCCTGGTGGTGGTGCTGTCGGCGGTGAGCCTGGCCGGCTACCTGTTGGTTCGCATCTACGGCCGGCGACGGGGCTGGGCGCTGGCCGGCATGCTGGGCGGTCTGGTCAGCTCCACTGCGGTGACGCTGTCCTTCGCGGGCAAGGCGCGGGCGGTCCCCGCCCTGACTCGGGCCCTGGCGGTAGGCGTGCTGCTCGCCTCTTCCATCCTGTACCTCCGTGGCCTGGTGGTGATCGGCATCCTCGACCGGCCCCTCGCCTACCACCTGGCCCCGCGACTGGCCGGCCTCTTCGCGCTCGGCGTGGCGTTCGCCGGCCTGCTCTTCCGGGCCCAGGCGAAGGGCGAGGCGGCAGACGAGGTGGGCCTGGGGAACCCGGTCGAGCTGGGCCGGGCTGCCGGCCTGGCGGCGCTCTTTGCGCTGGTGGTGATGGCCTCCAAGCTCGCGCAAGCCCGTCTGGGCACACTGGGCCTGTGGTCGGTGGGGCTTCTGGGTGGACTGGTAGACGTGGATTCGGTGGCGGTGGCGGCGGCCCGGTTGCGCCAGCAGGGCTTGGCCGACCTTGGCAGCGCCTCCGGCGCCTATCTCCTGGCCACCCTGGCCAACCTGGTCTTCAAGGGTGGCGCGGTGGTGGTGGTGGGGGGGCGCAAGCTGGCGCGGAGCGTCCTGCCCGCCTTCGCCGCCATCGCGGCGGCGACCCTGCTGGCCCTCGCCTGGTAGAGGCCGAGGGACCCGCCTGGCGATCCCCCTCTTGACAAACCTTCGATACTTTTGTAAGTTCGGAAATATGGAAGGATCGGAAGCGGTGGCCGCGCTGGCGGCCCTGGCCCAGGAATCCCGGCTCCAGGCGTTTCGGCGCCTGGTACAGGCGGGGCCGGCGGGGCTGCCGGCGGGACGGATTGCCGAGCGTCTGGGCATTCCGCCGGCCACCTTGTCCTTCCACCTGTCGCAACTGGCGCACGCCGGGCTGGTTGGTTCCCGGCGCCAGGGTCGCAGTGTCATCTATGCCGCGGACTACGACGCCATGCGACGGCTGTTGGCATTTCTGACCGAGAACTGTTGCGGGGGCGATGAAGGGTGCGCACCGGCGTCGAAGCGGGAGCGTGCCGGGAAAGGGAAAGGTCATGGAGAAGATCGCGCTGGCCGTGGGTAAGGAAGCGGAACGTCTGGTGCAGGCGGTGCGCGAGCGCTACGGCCGGATCGCCGAGGGCCAGCGGAGCGGAGGCTGCTGCGGCGGCCCGCTGCCGGAGACCGCGGTCTCCCAGGGCATCGGCTATCAGGCCGAAGAGCTGGGGGCGGTGCCGGAGGAGGCGAACCTGGGCCTGGGCTGCGGCGCGCCTATCGGGTTCCTGAAGCCGGTGGCCGGAGAGACCGTGCTCGACCTCGGCTCCGGGGCGGGGATCGACTGCTTCTTGGCGGCCAAGGAAGTGGGGCCAACCGGCAAGGTCATCGGCGTGGACATGACGCCGGAGATGCTGGAACGGGCGCGGGCCGGTGCCGCCAAGCACGGCCTCGGCCAGGTGGAGTTCCGCGAGGGACGGCTGGAGAGCCTGCCGGTGGCCGATGGTTCGGTCGACGCGGTCACCAGCAACTGCGTCATCAACCTGGTGCCGGACAAGCAGGCGGTCTTCCGGGAGGTGGCCAGGGTCCTGAAGCCGGGAGGCCGGCTGGTGATCTCCGACATCGTTCTCGACGGCAAGCTGCCGGAGAGCGTGGAGAAGGACATCTACGCCTACGTGGGCTGCGTGTCCGGGGCCGCCCAGCGGGCGGACTACTTCGCCCTTCTGGCCGAGGCAGGCTTGAGCGAGATCGCCATCCTCCGCGATGTCGACTACGTCGCGAACCTGTGCCAGTCGGTGCCCGAGGAGGTGGCGGTCTTCGAGAAGAAGACCGGCGTGAACCCGGCGGAGCTTGCCGGCAAGGTCCGCTCCATCACCTTCCGGGCGGTGAAGCCGGCCCGGGCTTAATCAGTTAGGCGCCCGGGTGCCGAGTCAACGCCCGGGCGCCGGCTTGGCTGCGGCCGCCGGCGGCCGCAAGGCCTCGCTCAGCACCCGGCCGTCGGTCCGAGCCAGCGTGATCCCGGTGAGGTACGCCAGGGTGGGCGCGATGTCGGCAGGCGTGGCGGGGCCCAGATAGCTCCCGGCCTTGATCCCTGGTCCCGCCAGCAGCAAGGGCACCCGGGAGTCGTACTGGTAGAGGGTGCCGTGGGTGGTGCCGGAGGAGGTGGGGATCCAGTAGGCCTTGGGGAGCAGAACAAGATCGCCGCTGCGACCGGGGACATAACTCCTCGCCGCTACCAGCGCCAGGGGGTCGTCGGCCGCGGACCCCTGGGCCAGCTCGGCGCCCACCAACACCCGCCCGACACCCGGAGCCGAGCCGGCCGCTTCGACTGCGGCGCGGAGCGCCTCCGGCATCTGCCGCAGCTTCTCCATCACACCCGGGGCGAAGTAGACCTCTGTGTAAGGCGCCCAGGCCAGGTGAGGCCCCGGCCCGAGCCACGCTGCCAGCGCCTTCTCGATCCGCGCCCTGACCTCGGCGGTATCGATACGGCCAGCGTCGATGCCGGCAAGGGCCACCTGCTCCGGCACCGGTGCCACGCCATGGTCCGCGGTCAGGGCCAGCAGGTAGTGCTCGCGTCCCACCAGCCGATCCAGCTCGGCCAGCAGCCGGCCCAACGTGGCGTCGAGGCGGAGCAGGATGTCCTGGACCTCGTGGCTGCGAGGGCCGAAGGCGTGGCCCACCAGGTCCAGGGTGGAGAAGCTCACCCCCAGGTAGTCGGTGCCCGGACCCCGGCCCAGGCCGAGCTTCGCCACCGCCGCCCCCGCCATCGCGCCTAGCGCTTCGTCGGCGTAGGGGCTGTCCGTCCACCGGGTGTAGAAACCGGCATCCGGCTCGCCGTTTTCGCCGCGCAGGGGATGGGGGAAGGTCCGGGTCCAGCCGGCGGGAGGCCGCTCGCCGGCCGCATCGTCGTCGAAGAGGTAGGCGTCAGGTGCCAGCAGACGATTCCAGACTCGGCCCAGCGCAGCCTCGGGGAGGCGGTCTTTCACCAGCTCCGCCACCGCGGGTGAAGCGGTCGGGGAGAAGGCCGTGGAGCTGGCCCAGGTCTGGGCGTTGACCGACCACAGGACGGCGTCGCCTCGGTGGCCGGCCAGCATGATGGCGGAGCGGGGCTTGAGCGAGAGGGTGACGACCCTGGGTGGGGTGCCGGCCTGGGCCCGCAGCTCGTCGGCGAATGTGGCAACCCTCAAGCGCAGCGCGCTCTCACCCCCGCTCGGCGAGCCCGTGCCGTAGGGCACCAGCGGGGCCGCCGGGTCCTCGGTGCAGGTCACCGACTTCCCGCTGTCCCGGTCCCACCACTGGTTGGCCGGGATGCCGTGGGTGCGGGGGAGGGTACCGGTGGCGACGGTGGCGTGGCCCACGCAAGTGAGGGTGGTTAGATAAGGAAAGGCGGCCTGCGGGAAGACGGCGCCTTGGTCCAGCAAACGGCGCAGGCCCCCCGTCCAGCGATGCCCATAGCGGTCGATGTAGTCGGCGCGCATCTGGTCGACGACCACAACCACCACCAGGCGGGGTCTGGGTGCGGAGAGAGCGGACGCCGGGCGAGCCGACGGGCCGGCGGCCACCAGCAGGGAGAGGGCGAAGGCTAGGGGTGTCACGGCTGTCGAGTATAGCGAACCGTCAGGCCCGAAGGGTGCGGAGCGAGAAACCGGGTAGCGACGGGGCCAGGATTGGATGCTGGCGGACCGTTCGACGCAAGGTGGCGGCCCGGAGGGCGTCCGGGCCCAGGGCCAGGACGTGGTTGAGGTGGTACCTGACGGCGATCCGCAACAGGGTGCCGGGACCGTGCTTCAGGATGCGCGTGAGCTTCTGGTTCTCGTGAACCGTGTTGCTGATCAGCAGGCCTCCGGGGGCCACCCTCTGCCAGAGGAGCGAATAGCGATCGAGCAGCCAGTCGGGCTTGTGCAGGGATCCCAGCGAGCCGCCGAAGAGGTCCTCCACCACCACGTCGAAGACGCGATCGTCGCCTTCCAGGAAGTGGAAGGCGTCGGCGACCACCAGCTCCATGCCCAGCGCGTCCAGGCCGAAATCGCGCCGGGCCACCTCCAGCACCTCCTGGTCCCATTCGACGCCGACGATGTGCACCGACGGCACCAGGGCCTTGGCCAGGCGCGCCACGCTGCCACCACCCACGCCCAGCATCAGCATCTGACGCGGCCGGCCGGGGGGCAGGGCGAGCAGAGGCGCCGCCATGGCGTCCCACACCGGGCCGGCGGTGACCCGGTCGGGCCTGAGCAGCGAGGCCAGCGTGCCGTCGACGCGCAGTTCCAGCCCGACTCGGGTGGGGCGGGTGAAGACGCGGGGCGGGGGCTGTGGTGGGTCCAGCAAGGCGGCAGAATATACCCCAGGAGGTCTGTGCTAGTCTCCCTTCCTTGATGCGTCGGCTGGCTCACGGTTCGCTTCGCGCTCTTGGCGGGAGCTCGCTCGCCGTCTTCTTGTTGGCGGCCGCCTTTTGGCGGTGTGGCCGCTCTCCGGCGACGCCAACCCCGCCGCAGCCCACACCAACGCCCACCCCGCTCGGCCCTCCCAACGTGGTGTTGATCGTGGCCGACGACATGGGCTATGCGGACCTGTCCTCGTACGGTGCGAGCCTGATCAAGACCCCCAACCTCGACCGTCTGGCTGGCGAAGGCCTGCGCTTCACCCAGTTCACGGTCCCCGCGCCGCTCTGCACGCCGTCCCGGGGCAGCCTGCTGACCGGCCTCTATCCGCCGCAGACCGGTCTGGTCCGACAACTGGGCCCCGGCAACCTCACCGGAATCGACGCCGAGGAGGAGACGCTGGCGGAGGCCCTCCAGGCCAAGGGTTATGCGACGGGCATGGTGGGGAAGTGGGGGCTGGGAGACCTGCCCCAGTTCCTGCCCGCCCACAACGGATTCGACTCCTACTTCGGCATACCCTCGAACAGCGATTTGGCCTTGCTGATCCGCGGCGACCGGTCCGCTCCCGATGCGGTGAGCGACAGCCTGCTGAACCGCCGCTACACCGAAGAGGCTACCGCCTTCATTCGTTCGGTGAAGGGGCGGCCCTTCTTTCTCTACCTGGCCTATCAGTCGCCTCACGTGCCGCTCTTTGTTTCCGACGCCTCCCGCGGCAAGTCCGCGGGCGGGCTGTACGGCGACGTGGTGGAGGAGCTGGACTCCGGCGTGGGCGAGGTGGCGAAGGCGTTGCGCGAGAACGGGGTGGACCGCAACACCGTGCTCGTCTTCTTGAGCGACAACGGTCCCTGGCTGGCCAAGGGAGCCGAGGCCGGTTCGGCGGGTGTTCTTCGGGACGGCAAGGGCACGCCGTTCGAGGGCGGCGTCCGGGTGCCTTTCATCGTCTGGGGTCCGGCGCGGGTCCGCGGCGGGCGGGTGGTCACCGAGCCGGTGAGCGCCCTCGACGTGTTCCCCACGCTGGTGACGCTGGCCGGAGGTGCGCTGCGGCGGGACCGCACCTACCACGGCCTCAACCTGGCGGGCCTGTTCGCGGGAGACGCGGCTCGGCTTCCGGGCAACGGGGAAGACGGCGGGCGCGAGCTTCTGACCTACTCGGGTGGCGGCGCGGTGGCCCTTCGGTCCGGGCGCTACAAGCTCGTGCGCCCCGGGTTTTGGGTCCCATCCGCCGCGGTCTTCGATCTGGAGAGCGACCCTGGAGAGACCGCCGACCTCACCAGGGCCCGACCCGAGCTGGCGGCCCGGCTCTCAGAGCGGCTTGACGACCTGGCCCGTGAGGTCGCCCGCGGCGCCCCACCGCCCAAGTGAAGTCGGCCTCCGGGGTCGCTTGGCACCCGGAGGCCCCGATCATCTGGCGTCTGTTGCCGTTTCTACTTCCCCGGATCGTCGGCCGAGGGGCCGTAGATGGACGGCACCTTCCCGCCCATGGGGCGCAGGTAGGTGCTGAGCTGTCCGCGGTGATGCACGGCATCAAAGAGGAACCCCCAGACCATCTCGGCCAGAGTGTCCTCCCAGACCACGGCGCCGCCCATCAGGAACTTGACCTTCTTCTGCCAGCCGGCCTCATCGAGCTTGGCCAGGCGTTCGTCGACGGCTGCCACGTTGCGCTCATAGGCAGCCACGATCTGGGCGGCGCTCGAGGGGGGTGTCTGCTCCTTCCACTCGACCGAGCCGGTGTCCAACAGGCTGATCAGCGCGGCCTCCTCGGCCGGCATCACCCAGGCCAACTGGCCTGCAGTGCGGGCCTTGGGGTCCGGCCGATAGTCGAGATGGCCCTCGGGCACGGCTTTCAAGACCCGAACGAACGCCGGCAGCTCGGCCTTGCGCCGGGCGATACAAAACTCCAAGTTTGTCACGGAACCTCCTTTGGCTCGCCGATGCCTCCGGCCGCCCCTCCAGGCCGGATCGTCGAGCAGCACCGACGGTATACGAACAAATAGCGAAAGTCAAGCGCGAGGGGACAAACACACCGCCACACTCGCCACCGGGTCAGCGCAGCAGCAACACGCCAGCCAGCAACGTCAGGACGGTCACCGGAACCCCGACCTTGAGGTACTCCCCAAAGGTGAGGGGGGCACGCTTGCGGGCCCCCTCGGCCACGATCAGGTTGGCGATCGAGCCCACCAGCGTGAGGTTGCCGGCGAGGGTGGATGCCATGGCCAAGGCGAGCCAGGCGGTCTGGGGGTCGGGGAGCTGCGGAACCAGGGGGGCCAGAAGCATGACCGCCGGGACGTTGGACACCAGATTGGAGAGCACCGCCACCACGAGCGAGAACGAGGCCACGGAGTGCACTTCGCCGGCATGGAGGGCGGCGAAGATCCG
>DATECU010000266.1:0-7910 GCA_035286745.1 Vicinamibacteria bacterium
TACCTGCTGGGCGCCGGCGTCATCGGCATCCTCACCGCCTACGCGTTCGTGTGGATCACCCAGTACTACACCGAGTACAAGTACCGTCCCGTCCGCTCGATCGCTGAGGCCTCCAAGACCGGTCCTGCCACCAACATCATCGCCGGCCTGGCAGTAGGCTTCGAGTGCACCGGGGTGCCGGTGCTGGTGATCTCCGCTGCCCTGATGGGCGCCTACTGGTGCGGCCAGATGGCCCTGGGCGGGATACCCGGTGCCGGCCTGTACGGAACCGCCATCGCCACCATGGGCATGTTGGCCCCCTGCGCCTACATCCTGGCCATGGACACCTTCGGGCCCATCACGGACAACGCCGGTGGCATCATCGAGATGTCCAAGCAGTCCGAGGAGATCCGCCGCAAGACCGACCGTCTGGACGCCGTGGGCAACACCACCAAGGCTCTCACCAAGGGCTATGCGATCGGGTCTGCCGCCCTGGCTGCCTTCCTGCTCTTCCGGGCCTACCTGGACGAGGTCGCCAAGATCACCGGTCAGGCCATCGGCGTCGACCTCACCCGGGTCCCCGTCTTCGTGGGTGGTCTCTTGGGCGCCACCCTGGTCTTCGTCTTCAGCTCGCTGGCCATCAAGGCGGTGGGCAAGGCGGCGCAGGTGATCATCACCGAGGTGCGCCGGCAGTTCAAAGAGCGGCCGGGGATCATGGGCGGGACCGAGAAGCCCGACTACGGGAGCTGCGTCGACATCGTGACCAAGGCCGCCCTGCGCGAGATGGTGGCGCCAGGGCTGCTCGCCGTCTTCACCCCGGTGCTGGTCGGTTACGGCTTCCGCTTTCTGTCGCCCCACGGGCAGATCGGGGCCGAATCGGTGGCGGCCCTGCTCATGGTGGGCACCATCACTGGCATCCTGATGGCCACCGTGATGAACAACGGTGGCGGGGCCTGGGACAACGCCAAGAAGTACATCGAGTCCGGCGAGTTCAAGGTCGACGGCAAGGTGATGGGCAAGAAGTCCGAGCCCCACAAAGCGGCGGTGGTCGGGGACACCGTCGGCGATCCCTTCAAGGACACCGCCGGTCCCTCGCTCCACGTGTTGATCAAGCTGCTCTCGACCATCACCCTGGTGCTGGCGCCGCTGTTCATCAAGTAAGGTAGCGGCGCGGCCTGCCGCGCCGTCAGGCGTAACGATCGGGGGGTGTGGCCGCGGGCCACGCCCCCTTTGTTTGTCTGGCCTGCCAGGTGGCTACTCGCTACTGGGTAGGCGCGGCGGCGGCGCGGTGGGGTCCTTGCTGCTTGGGAAGTCGCAGCGAGAAGCAGGATCCCTGGCCGAGCGTGGACTGGACCGCCAGCGAGCCGCGGTGCTGGGTAGCGATCCGGTGGGCGATGTAGAGGCCGAGCCCGGTACCGGCGCTGCCTTTGGAGGAGAAGAAAGGTGTGAAGACCTTCTCCCGCGCCTCCTGGTCCATCCCCACCCCATCGTCCGAGACCTCGAACACGACATCTGGAGCCTCGTCCCGGACGGTGAGGCCAACCGTGTGCCGATCATGCGCGGCCTCGGACCGGCAGGCGTCGAGCGCGTTCTCCAGCAGGTTGGTGAGCAGCGCCTCCACGGCGCGGACGTCGGCGTCGAAGCGGATGGCGGCTGGATCGAGATTGGTGACCACTCGGATCTCGCACTCGGCGGCCTTGGGTTCGAACCGACGCAGGACCTCTTCGGCGACCCGGAGCGGCGAAGCCAGCTTGAACTCCAGCTTGCGGTCCTTGGCGTAGTACAGGATGTCCAGCACCAGGCTGCGCACCCGGTCCACGTTGCGGCGGACCATCTGCCAGCCTTGGGAGAGCCGTCCCTCATCCTTGCGGTAGATGCCGGTGGAGACCAGGTAGACGCCGCCGTCGAGGCCGGTCAGCACGCCCTTGACCTCGTGGGCGATCTGGCCCACCAGCATGCCCAACGCCTCGAGCTGGGACTGGGTACGGCGGAGGTCGGTGATGTTGGTGGACATCTCCATCACGTAGACCACGGAGCCGGCTGAATCCCGAAGCGGCGCCGTCACCACCAGGACGTTGGCGGTCGCGCCATCGCGAGTGACCACCGTCTCCTCGCTGGTGTGACTCGAACCGTCGTCGAAGGTTGCAGCCACCGGACAGCCCAGGCAGGGCTCGCTGCGATGCTTGTAGAGCCGGTAGCAGGTGTCCCCGACCCGACTCCGTTGATCGAGGAAGTCGTCTCGAAACTTGCGGTTGGCGTGGATCACCCGAAAGTCCCGGTCCTGCACGGAGACATAGCAGGGAACCTCCTCGAAGAGGGTGTGGCAGGCCTGCTGGTGTTCGGCCAGCTCCCGCTTCAGCTCGTGGACCTGATGGCTCTCCTCGGTGATGACGACGCCAGCCAGCTCGCCATCGGGAGAGCGGAGGGGAGCTGCGGCCACCAAGACGCGCCAGTCCCCACCGCCACCCTCCCTGAAGACCTCTTCCCCCCGCGTCCGCTCTCCGCTCTCCAGGGCCTGGCGGACCAGGCAGGGCTCGCAGGGCTCGGCCCGCCCCTTGAAGGCGTGGTAGCAGGGACGACCCTGGACCTCGCCTAGCGCGGCCCGAACCTGCTGGCTGGCCTCCGCCACCCGGAGGTCGAGATCCAGCACCGCGCCAAACCCACCCAACGCGTCGAGAAGGGCGCCTTGTCCCAGCGCTGCCAAGCGATCCGCCACCACCTTGCCTCCGCGAACGATCCCGGTCCCGGAGTCAACGGGACCGGGGTGAGTCGCGCCTTACGCCGGGGCGCCTGCCGTCTCTGGCACCTCCTCTCGGTGCCGAACGTGGAGGATCTTCTGGACCGTGAGCAGCAGCAGGTTGGCGTCGATCGGCTTCTGGAGATAGCCATCGGGAGCCGGCACGTTGCGCAGGTACATGAGTTCCCGGAAGTCGATCGCCCCCGTCACCACGCACACCGGAATCCGGCTGAGCACGGGGTCGGACCGGAGGGCCGCAAACACCTCGGCACCCGAGCGGCCGGGCATGTTGATGTCCAGGGTGATCAGGTCGGGCTGCCTATCGCGAGCCAGGGTCAAGCCCTGAGCCGCCGTCCGTGCGCCCAGGGTCTCGAAGCCGTGGTCGCCGAGCAGTGTCGTCAGGTAGGTCACGGTGTCGGCGTCGTCCTCGATGACCAGGATCCGCCGCCCCTTGAGGGCAGGGATCAGGGGCTCCACGACCTTGGCCGGGTGGAGCACCACCGCGTCGGCCACGTACTCGCAGACGTTGCGCACCGGGATGTTGATCTGGTAGTGCTTGATCAGGTCGGAGAGACCGTCCACGCAGTTGTGACAGGCGGTGGCCACGCTGGCGGCGCCGGTGGTCTTGATCTGGTTGGCCTTGATGCTGCCCACCTTCAATCTGCGGGGTGCGTATTCGGCCATGGACATGGCCCCCCCGCCGCCGGTGCAGCAGTAGCTCTCCTGACGGTTGGGCGTCATTTCCCGGAAGTCGAGGCAAGCCCGCTTGAGCAAGAAGCGCGGCTCCTCGGTGATCCCCGCCGAACGCGAGAGGTTGCAGGGGTCGTGGTAGGTCACCGGCCGCGGGTTGGCGGTGGGGTCGAGGTGGATGCGGCCGCTGTTGACGTACTCGACCATGGTCTCCAGCAGGCTCTCCATGGGAAACGGCAGGTCCTCGGCGGCCCAGTTGGGTGCCTCCCACTTGGTGGCCCGGAAGCCGTGGCCGCACTCCGAGATCACCACCTTCTTCACCGCCAGCTTGCGGGCCTGGTTGTAGGCCAGCTTGCCCATGTGGGCCCCCAGCTTGTCGTCGCCCGAGAAGAGGCCGAAGTTGGTGTTGTCCCAGCCCACCGAGGGCATGGTCCAGTCCTCGCCGGCGGCGTAGAAGATCTTGGCGGCGGCCAGGAGCGAGAGCGGCGCGTACTTGACCTCGCGGGGATTCACCAGGAACAAGACGTTGGCGCCCGGCTTGTCGATGGGGATGGCGGCCTGGGGGTCGCCCACCTCGCTGCGCAGCTCGTCTTGCAGCCAGTCGATGGTTTCCAGGTAGTCCTCCTGGCTGACGCCCATCTGGTTGCCGATCTCCCACTGATCCTTGGACACGGTGAGGACGCCTTCCGGCGCCAGCCCCTCGGCGGTGAGCAGGCCCCGCGCCAGACGCATGATGAGCGCGGTGTCCCCGCCAAAGGGACAGGCCACCGTGCAGCGGCGGCACATGGAGCAGGAGCCGTAGACCACGTCCTTGAGATCCGCCAGGTCGTCGTCGGTCTGCAGGGTCTTGGCCCCCACCCAGCCCGGCGCCACCCGGCCCAGCCAGTCCACGTGGTACTTGAACAGCTTGCGCACTTTGCCCGCCTTGTAGGCCGGGGTCATCTTGGGATCGCCGGTCGCCACGTAGTAGTGGCAGGACTCGTTGCACATACCGCAGTTGACGCAGGTGGCCAGGGAGAGCACCGCCTGACGAGTGAGCTTCTTCTTGAACGCCTCGACCACCGCCTGCGCCTTGGGACTGATCTCCGTGCTCAACATGTCTCTTCTCCTCCCTATGCGTGGCGGGGCACGGCCTTGGGCGGATAGACGCCGCGGTGCCCGAAGTGCTTGCCCATGTAGTAGCGAATGAACGGCCAGTAGATGTAGTGCGAGATCTTCGAGAAGGGGACGTAGACCAGGAAGAAGGCGGTGAGACCGAAGAAGGCCAAGAGCGCCGGCTCGCTCCGCTGGGGAGCGGCCAGGACCCCGGCTCCCAGCCAGGCCGCCAGCATGGCCAGCGAGAAGTAGTCGTCGGGCGCCGAGATGGCTCGCATGGCCGGATTCACCATCCGCCGCAGCAGCCGAGAGACGGCGATCAGGGCTCCCAGGGCGAAGACGACTTGCAGGGTCAAGACCACGCCGGGCGAGCCCACGGCCCCTGGCCAGTAGGGCATGATCAGGGTGAGGGCGATGGCCACCGCCACCCCGATGTGGAACACCGCGAACTCCACATAGCGGAAGGGGTGCTCGCGGGTGCCGATCAGCTCCCAGGGCAGGGCCAGTGTACCATACGCATAGCGAATGCCACGACCGTGGTCGCCGCGCGCGGGCGTGCGCTCGCGGCCGGCCTTGAAGCTCAGGATCCAGCGGATCTTGGTGGCGTAGACCAGGGCCATGAAGAGCAAGGCGGCGATCTGCAGCTCGTCCATGACGAAGCGCGTCAGGTGAGACACCTCTAGGGGCATGCATTCCTCCGGTTTGGATTTGGTGCGGCCGCCGGTCGGGGCAGCTCGTGTTCGAGGGCCCTGCGCGTCGCCTCCGTCCAGGCAGGGTCCAGAAGGTCCGCCAGCGTGTGGCGGTGCAGGGCGGCGGAGAGATCGGCATTCACCAGGCCCCAGAGCAGGCGGCCCTCGCAGTCGCCGGACTTGCTGCACAGCTCGGGGTTGCCCAGACAGTCGACGATGGAGAGTGGACCGAGGGTTGCGCTCACGATCTCGTCGACCCGAATCTCGGCGGCTGGGCGCCCCAGTCGATAGCCGCCGCGCCGGCCTGCCACGCCCTGAAGCAGTCCCCGATTGCGGAGCGAAGAAGCCAGGTGCTCGAGGTAGCCGCGGGACACCGCGGTGTGGGTGGCCACAACGCCCAGACTGACCGGCCGGCCGGCGGCCCCGTGACGGGCGACGTCGACCATCATGCGCAGGGCATATCTTGCGCGGGTGGCGAGGTGCATCTTCGATGAGGCCTTCGAAGGCCAGATCTCCTACCTGCGTCGTATGCATTATTGGTGCCCTGGGTCGAGGCCGCCCCCGGGGCCGCCGGCTGGCGATCCCGCAGCGCGTTAGAGACCGCGGCAGGGGAATTGCGTACGCCATTCCCGAGGCGTCGGCTGCGGTCGCGCTTCGCTCGGCACAGGAGATCGTCCTGGAGGAGACATGGCACAGCCGCACGCTCTGGTCATCGACGACGAGCCCGATACCACCACCTACCTCGCAGCCTTGCTCGGGGATCACGGCTGGCGAGTCAGCACCGCCAACTCGGCGAACGACGGCCTCGCCCTGGCCCAGAAGGACGCGCCCGACATCGTGTTGCTGGACGTGATGATGCCGGAACGCGGCGGGCTGAGCACGCTGATCGCCCTGCGCAAAGACCCCAAGACCAGCCAGGTGCCGGTGGTGCTCGTCACCGGAATCCAGGAGCAACTCACCCATGACTTCGGCAACTTCCTCGACCGGTTCAAGCACTACCACCCCGACGCCTATCTCGACAAGCCGATCGATCCCGAGCAGTTGCTGCGCACCCTCGAGGAACTGCGCAGCAAGCCCCCAGGCTAGCCGCGGACATCTCGCGGTCGCGGCGGCGTCGGATCTCGCCGCGTCGTTACCAGCCGGTGCCGTCGCGTTTCTCGGCCGTTACATCCAAAGCGGCACTGGCAGGCCCTGCAATCGACCTCGGCTTCCAGGCGGCCAGAGCGGCCAGGATCGGGAATTGCAAGATGCCCGTTGGTCATGGAAGTCAAGGCGCCGCCTCCGATCCGAGTCCTGGTCGTCGACGACGAGCGGGACTTCGCGACCGCGGCCAGCGAGCGCCTCACTCGGCGCGGCTTCGTCGCCGTTCCCGCGTTCTCCGGGCTCCAGGCTCTCGCGGAGCTGGCTCAGGGCGGCTTTGACGTGGTGATCCTGGACCTGCGCATGCCGGAGATGGACGGACTGGAGACGCTCAGGCAGATTCGTGGCCGCGATCCCCATGTGCAAGTCGTGGTGCTGACCGGCCACGGCACCGTCGCCGCGGGGATCGAAGGCATGTGCGGCGGAGCCGCGGATTTCCTGCAAAAGCCCGCCGGCATCGAGGAGCTGAGCGCCGCCGTCGCCGCCGCCGCCGAACGAGCCCGTGCCAGCCGCGCCGCTGAGGAAAGAGGGGCCTCGCAATGAACCAGCTAACGCACCGCAAGCGCCTACCGCGCATCCTGAAGTGCCTTTCGAGAGCAGTCGCCGGGCTGGGGTGGGCCCTGCTGGCCAGTAACGCCTGGGCGGCCCCGGCCAAGCCGGCCAGCACGCTGGTGAACGTGGCGGATACCCGGGGGCTGTCGCCGGGCCTGACCCGTTGGGTGGCTGACGTCTACAACACGTCCTACTGGCTCTTCGGGGTGCTGGTGGTGGTCATCATGGTCGCCATGGGTCTCGGTCTCGGCTACGGTTGCGACCGTCTGATGGCGCGCCTCGGCATCAACCTGGGCCGCATCGAGCATCACGAGTAGAGCGGAGGCTCTGGCCCAATGGACCTCTTCACTGTCTACCTGCCCATCGCGGGGATGCCCTTCAGCGTGCTGCTGCTCTTGCTCATCGGCTTCACGGTGGGAGTCTGCGGCGGCTTCTTCGGCATCGGCGGGGCCTGGATCGTCACCCCCGCGCTCAACATCTTCGGCTTCCCCATGCCCTACGCCATCGGCACCGATCTCGCCCACATGGGCGGCAAGTCGATCGTGTCCACCATGCGCCACGGCAAGTTCGGCAACGTGGACCTGCGCTTGGGGGTGTCCATGATCCTGGGCACCACCATCGGCATGGAGTTCGGCGCGCAGTTGGTGATGATGCTGGAACGCGCCGGCCTGGCCGAGTCGGTAATCCGCAAGGCCTACATCGTGTTCCTGGGGTTGATCGGGTCCTACGTGCTCTACGACTACCTGAGCTACACCCGGCGCGTCTCGAAGGCGCCGGCTGGCGCACCGCCGCCGGCCAAGGAGACGCTGGCGGCCCGCCTGCAGCGGATCAACATCCCGCCGATGGTCCACTTCAAGGCCTCCGGGATCACCTGCTCCCTGTGGCTGCCGGTCCTGGTGGGACTGGTCACCGGCATCGTGGCCGCGGTGCTGGGGGTGGGCGGTGGCTTCATCCGCATGCCGGCGCTCATCTACCTCATCGGCTGTCCGACCCTCGTCGCCGTGGGCACCGACCTCTTCGAGGTGATG
>DATECU010000267.1:0-10265 GCA_035286745.1 Vicinamibacteria bacterium
TCGCATGGAGTAGCTCTCGACGTCGGATACCGACGCTGCGGGGCAGGTAGGCCTGGCCCACCCTCAGATAGGCGCTGGTGGGGGAGGTGGTGACGCCGCCGGTGAGGCCGAGCAGAGCCCCCTGGAAGACCAGCATTCCGCCTAGCGTGACAATGAAGGGGGGGATGCGCAGCCGCGCCACCAGGCTGCCCTGGAGGAAGCCCAGCAGCGCGCCCAGCAGAATCGGGATCAGGAAGGCGACCGGCAGCGGATAGCCGCCGCGCACGAATGCCAAGGCCGAAACGCCGCCCAGCAGGCCGGCCATGGCGCCCACCGAGAGGTCGATCTGGCCCGCCACGATCACCAGCACCATGCCGATGGCCAAGAGGGAGGTCACCGACATCTGGCGGACCAGGAGCGCCAGGTTGCGGGGGAGCAGGAAGCGGCCTTCGGTGGTCATCGAGAAGACCGTCCAGATCAGCAGCAGGGCGCCCACCATGGTGAGCGCCCGCCAGGGAATGCGAAGGCGTCCTGTCTCTTCAGTCATGGGACTCCACGGGAGCGGAGTGAATCACAAAGGTGGGAAGGACACAAAGGGTGGAGAAGTCGGTAGTCGACAGTCAACAGTCGGCAGGGTGGAGACCGCATCGCATGGAGTAGCTCTCGACGTCGGATACCGACGCTGCGAAGGTGGCGCCGACAACGAGGTCTACCCCTTCGCCGTCTTTCACTCCGCAGAGGTGGGCCTGCGCATCCGCCTCTGAGACAATGACCACTCGCCGTTGGTCTTCGCGGGGGGGGCTTCCATGCAGAGCACGTGGCGCGAGTCGGGGTCGGGGAAGGTCACGGTCAGCCAGCCCGGGCCCGGGATGGCGCGGCTCTTCGGGCTCCCCTTCCTGGCTGTGGGCGGCTACCTGTTGTATCAACTGGTGGGCGGCCTGCTGCAGCCGGCCGAGATGACGGTGGCGGGTTGGGTGATCCTCCCCCTGATGACGGCCGCCTTCCTGGTCCCCGGCTGGCTCATCACCGTCTTCAGGAAACGCACCGAACTCGATGTGGGCACGCGTGAGGTGCTGGAGATCTTCGACTTCCTCGTCTACACCCACCGCCGGAGGACGGAGGTCCTCCCCGGCGCGCAGGTGATGCTGCGCTACGAGCGCGGTTCGGAGCGGAGCACCCGCGGGCCGGCCGTGACGCACACCCGCACCTCGTTCTGGGTACACCTGTACGTGGTGGTGGGCAGCCGCATGGTCCTAGTGGCGCTCTTCGAGGAAAGCGAGAAGGCGACCGCGCTGGCCCTGGCGCAGAAGGTGGGTTCGCTCCTCGCCATCGAGGTGCAGGACAGGTGCGTGGAGGGCGGCGAAATCACCTCGGGCGGAGTGGTGGTCGATCGACTCGACCCTGACGAGGCCGATCCGCCGGAGGCCGACCAGGACTGACGCTCGAGACCACCCCCCAGTACGAACTCGTCCGCGACCACGGTGTGGTTTCCCGTCCGTTGCCGTTCTTTGTGCGCTTTGTGTCTTTGCGTTGCCTGTTCCGTCGTTCAAGCGCTGGCGGTGGCGGCGGCCATGACGCGTTCGGCGGTGGCTTCGTCGGCAGGAAGCTCGGCGGTGGGGCGGCCCTGGCTCAACACCAAGATGCGGTGGCTGAGCCCCAGCAACTCGGGCAACTCCGAGGACACCAGGAGGACGGCGAGACCGGAGGCGGCAAGGCGGCTGACGAGGTCGTAGATCTCGGCCTTGGCACCGACGTCGATGCCGCGGGTGGGCTCGTCGAGCAGCAGCACCCGGGGCTTGGCCAGCAGCCACTTGCCGAGGACGATCTTCTGCTGGTTGCCCCCGGAAAGGCGCCCCGCCAGGGCGTCGAGCCCCGGCGTCTTGATGCGGAGCGACGCGCACTGGCTGCCGGCCTCACGGGCCTGCGCTGCAGCGTCGAGAAGGCCGTGACGCACGAAGCGACGGAGCGTAGCCAGCGTGAGGTTCTCGCCTACCGCAGCCTCCAGGAGCAGGCCGTACCGCTTGCGGTCCTCGCTGACCAGCGCCAGGCCGGCCGCGATGGCCTCGGCGGGAGAGGCGAAGGGGGCGAGTGAGGATCGTCCCGGGAGGCGCAGCTCTCCGTTCACCGGGCTGCGGGCTGCACCAAACAGCGAGGACAAGAGGGCGGTACGCCCGGCGCCCATCAGGCCGCCGATGCCCAGCACCTCGCCGGCTCGGACCTCGAGGTTCACGTCCTGCACGACCTGACGGCCAGGGTTGTTGGGATCGGCCACCGACCAGCGGGCCACCCCCAGCACCACCGGGCCCGAGGCCGCCGGTGGCCGCGGGCAGAGGTCCTTGAGCTCGCGGCCCACCATGAGGGCGATCACGCGCTGCCGGGTGATCGCGTCCGTACGTTCGGTGCCGACGGAGCGGCCGTCGCGCAGCACCGTGATGCGGTCGGCGATCTTGAAGACCTCCTCCAGGCGATGGCTGATGTATATGGCCGCCACGCCTCGGGATCGCAGCTCGCGCAGGACGGTGAGCAAGCGTTCGGTGTCGGCCTCGGTCAAGGCTGCTGTCGGTTCGTCGAGGACCAGGATCCGCGCGTCCTTGGCCAGTGCCTTGGCGATCTCCACCAGCTGTTGCTGGCCGATCCCCAGCTCCCTGACCGGGCGCTCCGGATCGATCGCCAGCCCAACCCGATCCAGGGCGCGCCGCGCTTGGGTCCGAACCACATCCCAGCGGATCAAGCCGTGGCGGACGGGCTCCCGGCCCAAGAGCAGGTTCTCGGCCACCGACAGCTCGGGGACCAGGGCCAGTTCTTGGGCGATGAGTGCGATGCCGTGCTCCTCGCCTGCGCGCAGACTGTCGAAGCGGACGGCCCGACCGTCGAGTCGGATCTCGCCCTCGAAGCTGTGGCTGGGGAAGAAGCCGCAGAGGACCTTGATGAGGGTGCTCTTGCCGGCGCCGTTCTCTCCGCACAGCGCGTGCACCTCACCGGCCTGGAGGTCGAAGGACACCCCGTCCAGCGCCCGCACCCCGGGGAAGTCCTTGCGGATGGCCGTCAGCTCAAGCAGCGCCATGCCGACCCAACAACATCAACCACAAAGGCCAAAGAGCACAAAGAACGGAACGGAAGGAAACCACAGAGGCACGGAGACACAGAGACGTGGGAAGAAGGACGTCACAGGACCAGCCGGGGAGTCGGGACCGGGAAGGGGTCGACGGTCAGGCCGAACAGAACCACGGGAGGGCACGCCCGGTCGGCTCCCTCGTTCCCGGTCGGCCGTGCTTCATGTCCGTTCACCGTTCCGCTCTGTGCCTCTGTGGTTTGCCGTCCGGTGTCGTCACTTGGGCCACTGGTCCTTGGGGAGGTCCTTGTAGACCTCCTCCAGCTTCTGGTAGCCGTCGGCGATCACCGTCTGCACTAGGTTGTTCTTGTCCACTTGCAGGGGCTCGATCAGCAGCGAAGGCACGTCTTTGAAACCGTTAGGCACAGGTCGGGTGGACTCGCCGATCGGCTGCTTCTTGGCCAAGAGCAGAGCCATCTCGGCGGCCTTGAGCGCCAGCTTCTTGATCGGCTTGTAGACCGTCATCGATTGGCTGCCGGCGGCGATTCGCTGACAAGCGGCCAGGTCGGCGTCCTGGCCGGAGACCAGCACCTTGCCGGTGAGCTTCTGCTCGGCCAGCGCCTGGACGGCGCCGCCGGCGGTGCCGTCGTTCGACACCACCACCGCGTCCACCTGGTTGTTGGACCGGGTGAGGGCGTTCTCCATGATCTTGAGCGCTTCCGAGGCCTGCCAGTCCTTGGCCCACTGGTCGGAGACGATCTTGATGTCACCGCGGTCGATGAGCGGCTTGAGCACGTTCATCTGGCCCTCCCGAAAGAGCAGGGCGTTGTTGTCGGTGGGAGCACCCCCGATCAGGACGTAGTTGCCTTTGGGCTTGCGCTTCACCAGGTACTCGGCCTGCATCTCACCAACCCGCACCGCGTCGAAGGAAACGTAGAGATCGACGTCGGCGTCGCGGATCAGCCGGTCGTAGGCGATCACCGGGACGCCCATCTTGTGCGCGGACTCCACGATGACGGCGGCGGTCTTGGCGTTATGAGGCGCTACCAGCAACACGTCGACGCCCTGGGTGAGAAGGTTCTCGGCCTGCGCGTTCTGCAAGGCGTCGTCGCCGTTGGCGGCCTGAACCAGGACCCTGGCGCCCAGCTCCTCGCAGCGGGCCACGAACATGTCACGGTCGCGCTGCCAGCGCTCCTCCTTCAGGGTGTCCATGGAGAAGCCGATGGTGATGGGCTTCTCGCCTTGGGCCTTGGGGCCCTGGCTGGAGCAGGCGGGGACGACGGCGGCCAGAGCCGCCAGCAGAAGGCGCAGGCGCATCGCGAACCTCCGAGAAAGGGTGCGACCGGGCGGAGACTACGCCGCCGGCCGGCCGGCCGTCAACCGGACGCCGCTTGGCGGCGCCCCTAACGAGGAGTGGGTGGGGCGATCAGGCGCTTGAACTCAGGCTCCGAGCGAAGGCTCTCGAAGTCGGGATCGTCGGCGATGTGCCGGAGCTCGCCGTGGCCCAGGGCGATGCCCTGAGCCAGTTCCTTGAGGGCCGCCTCGCGCCGGCGCTGCACCGCGTGCAGTCGCGCCGTCTGCACGAAGTAGGTGGTGTCGTCGCCCTCCAGGCGTGGTGGCTCCTGGCTGGGCTGGTGCAACCGGGCGGAGATGCGGGCCAGGAAGTTCTGGGCCTGCCAGCGCGCCGCTACCGCCTCCTGGTCGGAGCGCTCGCCGATCCTCAGGCACTGCTCGCGAAGCCGCCCGAAGGCGGCAGTTGCCCGGTCCGCTGCGCCCAGGTTCTGGTAGGCGACCCCGGCGTAGTAGAGCGCCGCCAGATCGCCACCGGCCACCCCCTGATACGGGTTGCCGAAGTGGCGCGGCGTGCGCTCGTGAGCCAGCAGCAGGCTGGCGCCGGCGGCTTCGTAGTCGCGCCGACCCAGCTCCAGCCAGCCGCGGAGATGGTAGGCGTTCCCGTAAGAGGGATCCTGCTTCAGCGCCTGATCCGACACCGCCTGCGCCCGCGCCGTCTCCCCGGCCATGTAGAGACCCCAGGCGGCGTCGGTCAGGTTGGTAGCGTCGGCATCCTTGGCGGCGGCCACGGCTTCGAACTCGCCCAAAGCCTCGCCGCGCCGGCCGGCATCCAGCTCGATTCGTCCCAGGGTCGTGCGCTGGCGCAGGAAGGCGGGGCCCTCTCGACTGGGCCACAAGCGCAGCGCCCGCTGGGCCTCGCGCAGGGCCCGGTCGAACTCGCCCTTGCGCCGAAAGGCCTGGGAGAGCAGCGAGGAGAGGCGCGCCCGTTCGGCGTCGGGGAGGGAGGGCGATTCCACATGGGCCTCGGCCACCAGGATGATCTGATCCCAGCGTCCCTGAGCCAGAAAGGTCTCGGCGACCAGCCCCGGGACGCCCAACTCCTGAGCGTAGGTGGGATAGAACTGGAGCAGCGCGTTCCAGTCGTGGAGCGCCACCGAGGGCTGCTGGCGAATGATGAAGGCCTCGAAGCTCTTGACCAAGAGCCGCTCGCGATCCGGCAGCTCCTTGAGCAGCCGCGCCGCGGCCTGAATGGCGGGGGCGGGATCGGGATCGCCGTAGCCCCAGCGACGGCGCCAGTGTTGGGTTTCCGCCTTCTTGACGTAGGCCTGCGCGAAGGAGGGGTCGAGGGCCAGGGCCTTTCCCAGCAGTGCCTCGGCCTCCTCGGCTCCCGCGCGACCGCCGCGGGCGAAGCGGCCAAGCGCCTCAACGTAGAAGCGCGACGCCTCCACCGAACGCGTGGTGAGTCGGGTGGGCCGCCATTCGGCGCCGCGGCCGCGATCGCTGGGGCCGAGGTTGTGCAGCAGCTTGAGGCACAGCTCGTCCACCCCCTCCAGCAGGTCCGCGGGGTGCTTGCCCCGGACCGAGGCGTGGCCCTCGGTCCGGCCGGTCGCCACGTCCACCACCTGCGCGTTCAGGACGAAGCGGTCGTCGAAGCGGACGAACGAGCCAGTGACCAGCTTCTCGGCGCGCAGGCTGCGGGCCACTTGGGCGGCGACCGGCTCGGAGGGCCCCTTCTCTTCGTCGCCCACACCGGCATCCGCCAGCGCCGCCGCCAGCCGGTGACGCGCCACCACCTGCATTCCGGGCGTCTGCCCCAGTTGGGTGCGGATCATCTCGGCCAGCCCCTGACGCAACCAGCCGCTCACCGCCACCGGCTCTTCCACCTGGATCGGCATCACAACCAGCGAGCCCGGCTCCGGAGCGAAGCTGGCGACGGGGCGAGGCTGGCCCCGCCAGAGGGCAAGCGCCACCCCAATGAGCGCGAGCAGTCCCAATCCGATGAGCCCCAGGCGCCAGCGGTTCCGGCTGGCTCCGTTTCCAATGGCCGGCGGCGCCGACTCTCCGCTGGGTTCGCTCGCCGGACCCTGAGCGTCGGGCTCGGTCGTGGCTTCGCCGGTCCTCACCTCGGCCAGGAACCGATAGCCCCGCCTGGGAATGGTCTCGATGTACTGCGGCGTCTTGGCGTGGTCGCCCAGGGCCCGCCGGATGTCCACCACGCTCTGCACCAACACGTCGTCGGTGACGAAGGTCTCGGGCCAGAGCCTCTCCATCAGCTCGGACTTGGCGATCACCCGGCCCCGATGCTGCGCCAGGTAGTGCAGCGTCTCGAAGGGCTTGGGGGCGAGCGGGACCACCCGCCCACCCTCCAGCAGCCGCCCCGCCTCGGGGTCGAGCAGGAAGGGGCCGAACGCGAGGGGCTTACGAGGATCGATGAGTTCTTCGCTGATCACTGGTTTCGGCGTGAGTTCGTCGAACTTTCGTCGTCCGCTCGTGACTTCCGAGCGATGGCTCCCCATACTCGCTTCCAGACATCCGCCGTCGGATCGAGTCCCAGGCTGGTTTTCGGCAGGATCTTGTCCGCAAATGTGCCCGAAAGCAAGGCTCTGGGCGGGGCCCCCAAGGTCCGCCGGCTCTTCATGCAGGGGTCTCGAGGAGAAAGGCGTTATGAACAGGCTCTCGTTCAGGGGCATTTCGGCGCGGCTCGGCCTCGCGTCCGTTCTGGGACTCCTGCTCGCCGGTCCCGCCGTGGCCCAAAGCACAGGCCGTGTGGAGGGCATCGTCGCCGACACCACCGGGGCCTCGGTCCCCGGCGCCAGCGTGACCGCCACCAACCTCGGCACCAACGTCGCGAAGACCGTGGTCACCGACTCCACCGGCGGCTACGTCCTGATACCGCTCGCCGTCGGCCGTTACCAGATCAAGGTCGAGATGCCGGGCTTCAAGGAACAGACCACCAGGCTCACGCTGAGCGTCAACCAGGCGGCCCGGCTCGACTTCAAGCTCGAAGTGGGCGGACAGACCGAGACGATCGAAGTCACTGGCATGGCCCCGCTGATCGAGAAGAGCACCTCGTTCATCGGCACCGTGATCGACTCCAGCCAGGTCGAAGACCTGCCGCTCAACGGCCGCAACTTCACCCAACTGGCCACCCTGGCCCCCGGGGTCACCCGCGGTATTCCCGGCAGCAACGCCTCGGGGGGCAGCGGTGAGGCCGAGACCTTCCGTTACGGGGAAGTCGGTGGCGGTGCCCTGTCGGTGAACGGGCTGCGCGAGCAGTTCAACAACTTCCAGCTCGACGGCATCGACAACAACGAGACCCTGGTCAACAGCATCGCCTACTACCCGTCACCCGAGGCCATTCAGGAGTTCAGGGTCATCACCACCAACGCGCCCGCCGAGTTCGGACGCGCCGGCGGCGCCATCACCAACCTGGTGACCAAGAGCGGCGGCAACGCCTTCCACGGCAGCGCCTGGGAGTTCAACCGCGCCAAGGGCCTGGCGGCCACACCCACGTTCGCCAGCGAGAAGCCCGACTTCGGACAGAACGACTTCGGCGCCACCTTGGGCGGCCCCATCAAGCGCGACAAGACCTTCTTCTTCGTGGCCTACCACGGGCTCAAGTCCACCATCCCGGTGGAGGCCGGCGGGACCGTCACCGTGCCTACCGCCAAGATGCGCCGGGGCGACTTCTCGGAGCTACTCGGCCTCTCCTCGCCCATCACCATCTACGACCCGGTGACCGGCCAGCCCTATCCCGGCAACGTGATCCCATCCTCCCAGATCGACCCCGTGGCCCAGCGCTACCTGAACGCCTTCCCGCTGCCCGACCTGGCAGGCGTCACCCACAACTACGAGACCCACCGCGAGAAGAACAGCACCTTCCACGACTTCGACCTGCGGCTCGACCACAACCTGACGGCCAACGACACCCTCTTCTTGCGCGGCAGCTACTGGGACGACAAGTTCAGCGATCCGGGCCGGATCCCCGGCTACCAGGCCGGTTTCGGCTCCGGCAGCTCCGGCAACAAGGGTTTGAGCATCGGGTTAGGCGAGACCCACACCTTCTCCTCCAACCTGGTCAACGAGTTGCGCCTGGGCTACGTCGACTTCAAGTTCGAGTTCCTGCCGGTCGGATACGGAACCGACCAGAACAAGGCGCTCGGGATTCCGGGGCCGGGAGGCACCACCGTCGCCAACGGCATCTCCTTGATCGGCGGCGGCAACGGCACCTACATCGAGTATCTGGGCGACTTCGGCCAGTACATCGTGAAGCAAAAGACCTTGCAGCTCTCGGACTCCCTGACCTGGCTCAAGGGCAGCCACAACGTCAAGGCCGGCTTCACCCTGCTCAGACGCGACCTCACCTTCGAGCGGACCCGCTTCGGCAAGGGGTTCTACTTCTACTCCGACTTCACCGCCACCCCTGGCAACAAGCCCGACCCGGGCCACACCGGCTACGAGGTGGCGGACATGCTGGTGGGCAAGACCCAGTTCACGGCCACCGGCGTCCCGGGTTATGTGCCGCGGGAGACGCTGAGCTGGGAGAACGCGGTCTTTGTGCAGGACGACTGGCGGGTCAACCGCAAGCTGACCCTGAACCTGGGGCTGCGCTGGGACGTCTTCTCGCCCTATTACGAGAAGGACGACAAGCTGGCCAACTACGACCCGGACACCAAGAGCCTGACCCTACCCGGCCAGAACGGCGTGCCCCGCGCCACCGTCGACACCGACGGGAACAACCTGGGCCCTCGCGCCGGCTTCGCCTACCAGATCGACGACCGGACGGTGGTTCACGGCGGTTACGGGATCTTCTACTCGCTGGATCGTGGCGGCGTCGACAACCAGCTCTCGGAGAACCCGCCGGCGGTGGTCACCGAGTTCCGATTCGAGGGTGCCGGCTCGGCGGTGAGGATGAGTGAGCCGATCCCCCTGCCCTCCGCCGTGGATCCCAAGAACCCCGTCTTGCCTCAGGGCTCGGGCGTGGTCTTCGTCCCTCGCGATAGCAAGACAACGCTGGTGCATCAGTTCAGTGCAAGCGTTCAGCGTGAGCTGACCCGCTCCACTGCCGTGATGCTGGCTTATGTGGGCACCCGAGGCTACAACCTGACTGCCGTCACCAGCACCGCCGGCTTCGGCGGTGGCATCGAGGGACGCCTCACCACCGTTCAGAACATCGGCGCCTCGCAGTACGACTCCCTGCAAGTGACGGTGCGGCGGGCCCCCACCCGCGGTCTGTCGTATCTCCTGTCGTACACCCTGGGGAAGGCCACCAACGACACCCCGGGCCAGTTCCCCGGCAACGCCTCGGCCTTCCGCAACACGCCGACGGACCCGCGCAACCTGGGCTTGGACGAGGGGTATGCCGACTACGACGTGCGGCACCGGCTGACGTATGCCGGCACCTACGATCTGCCCTTCCTGAAGGACAACGCGATCCTGGGTGGCTGGACGCTCAACGCGATCGTGACGGTGCAGAGCGGAACCCCCTTCACCGTCTACGCGGGCGACAAGCGGGCCGACCAGAGCGGCGATCCCAACGACGGCCCCAAGACCACCGAGGAGTGGTTCGACACCTCGGTCTTCTCGGCCGCCGCCGGCATCCAGGGCACCGAGAAGCGCAACGCGGTGCGGGGACCGGGCTTCTACAACGTGGACATGTCGCTGTTCAAGAGCTTCAAGCTTGGTGGCCGGGCGGCGCTCGAGCTGCGCCTTGAGGCCTTCAACGTGCTCAACCACCCGCAGTACGGTCAGCCTAACCAGTTCGTGGGCGACAGCAACTTCGGCAAGATCACCTCGACCCGCCTCAACTCCGAGCGCCAGGTGCAGTTGGCGGCGCGCGTGACCTTCTAGTGAGCTGGGGGGCGCGGCGTCATTGAGCTGGGGGGTGCTTCCGTCGCACCCCCCAGACCCCCCCCGCTGCGCCGAAGTGAATTCGGCTCCG
>DATECU010000268.1:0-8067 GCA_035286745.1 Vicinamibacteria bacterium
CGCCCGCTTGCCGTTGGCCACCGCCTCGATCAGGTTGCGAGGACCGAAAGCCACGTCGCCCCCGGCGTAGATCCCGGAGGCGCTGGTGGCCAGGGTCTCGGGGTCCACCCGGAGGGTGCCTCCCGGCGTCAGCTCGACTCCGTCCTCGGGCCTCAGGAAGGAGAGGTCCGCCTTCTGGCCGATGGCCAGGATGCAGGCGTCGGCCTCGATGGTGATCACGTCCTCGTCGTCGTACTCCGGCGCAAAACGGCCTGAGGCGTCGAACACGGACTTGACGCCGCGCAGCTCGATGGCCCGAAGCCGCCCCCCACCCAGGAAGCGCTTGGGGCCGCGGCGGGTCAGGAAGGCCACCCCTTCCTTGCGGGCCTCGTCGAACTCCTCATGGCCGGCGGTGGTGCGCAGCGCCGGCATCTCGTCGAAGCGCTCCAGCGAAACCACCGTCACCTCGGTGGCGCCTCCGCGCAAGGCGGCGCGGGCCGAGTCGAAAGCCTCCTTCTGCCGAGCGTCGGCTTGGCTCGCCAGCTCGGCCAGCTCCTCGTCGGCGTCGCGGGAGCCTCGAAGAGCCGTGCGGGCGGCGTCGAAAGCCACGAAGCCGCCCCCGATCACCACCACTCTCCGGCCCAGGCTCATGCGATAGCCGCGGTTCACGTTCAGCAGATAGTCGATGGCCTTCACCACCCCGTCCTGCTCCACACCGGGGAGCTGGAGGTCGCGACCCTTGGCGACCCCCACCGACAGGAACACCGCCTCGAAGCCCTCGTGCTTCAGCTCTCGGAGGCCAAAACCGGGCCGGAGCGGGGTGCCCAGCTTCAGGGTTACGCCTAACTCTATGATCTTCTCCACCTCGGCCTGGATCAAAGTCCGCGGCAAGCGGTATTCGGGGATGCCGAAGCGCATCATGCCGCCGGGCTCGTTCAGGGCCTCGAAGACGGTAACCTGGTAGCCGAGCAGGGACAGATCGTGGGCCGCGGAGAGACCGGAGGGTCCGGAGCCCACCACCGCCACCTTGCGCCGGCTGGGCCGGGGGGTGGAGAGCGCCACCACCGGGAGGTGGCCCGCATAGCGATTACCCTCGCCGACCAGGGCCTGGCGCAGCCGGTCCTGGGTGTCGGGGTGGATCGACTCGACGCCGTGGCGCTCGGTCAGGTAGCGCTTGAGGGCGCGGATGGAGATGGGCGCGTCGATGGTTCCCCGCCGGCAAGCGTCTTCGCAGGGAGCCGCGCACACCCGCCCGCACACCGAAGCGAAGGGGTTGGGGGCGCGGGCCACCAGGTAGGCTTCCTGGTCGCGGCCCTCGGCGATGAGCTGGACATAGCGGCCGGCGTCGGTGGCCACTGGACAGCCCGCCTGGCACTTCACCTGGGCCTTCCAGTGGTCGAGGTCGGGCAGGCGAACGCGCACCGGCATGTCTAGCTCGCGGCGCCGCGCCGGCTCCACATGACGGGCGTCATATCCAAGCGGATCAGTCGGTTGGGCATGGCTGGCGGGTTTGCAAGGGCAATGCCGTCAGCGAAGGCCCATTTGGCGCGGACTTCCGCAATGATGCAAACAGATCAGCGCAAGAAACGCGGAAGGGCGGTTCCGGTCCGCAATTCCTTCGAAACAACGCGGTGGGCGGTGCGGTAGAATCCTCGCGGCCCCTCCGATGCCTCGCAGCGCCGCCCTGACAGATCGACGAGACTCCAAGGGCGTGGTGGAGACCGTGTTGGCCCAGAGCTGCGAGCTCCTCAGGGCCTCGCACGGCTGCATCTATCAATGCGCGCCGGACGGTTCGGCCCTGGAGCTTCGTCTGGCCACCGGCCTGTTCCAGCCGGGGCAGGTCGACCCCGCCCCCGGCCGGGATCTGGTTCGTGAGGTGTGCCGGCGCGGCCACCCGTTGCTGGTTGAGGACTACCGGGCATGGCCGGGCCGCAAGGGGGTTGTCGGCGACATCCGCTCTATGCTCGCGGCACCCCTCGAATCCGAGGGCCGGGTGGTGGGCGTGGTCGGGTTGGCCCATGACCTGGGATCCGATCGGACCTTTGCCCACGCCGATGAGGAGATCCTGGGCCGGTTCGCGCAACTGGCCGGCATCGCCCTGGACAACGCCCGGCTGTACGCGGAGGAGCGGCGGTCGCACGAAGAGGCGGAGCGGCTTCGGGCCGCCACCCTGGCGTTAAGCGCGAGCCTCGATCTGCAAGAGGTCCTGGTCCGGATCCTGACCGAGCTCCGGAAGGTCGTCCCTCACGACAGCGCGTCGGTCCAGGAGCTCAGGGGCACCAGGCTGGAGGTCATCGGAGGCCACGGCTTCACCAACCTGCCCGAGATCCTGGGGCTGAGCTTCGACATCTCCTCAACCGACTACCCCAACCACGAGGTGGCGCGGCGGCGAGCCCCGGTGATCGTGGCCGATGCTCCAGCCAGCTATCCCCTCTTCGATGCGGTGCCTCACGCCAAGGCCGGGATCCGCTCCTTCCTCGGCGTGCCGTTGCTGTTCGGCGACCGTCTCATCGGCATGCTCGCGCTCGACAGCAAGCAGGTGGGCTACTTCACCGAGCACCATGCCCAGCTTGCGCTCGCCTTCGCCGCCCAGGCGGCGATCGCCATTCAGAACGCCCGGCTCCACGCCGAAGCCCAGGCGGAGATCGCCGAGCGGAAGCGGGCGGAGGCTCGACTGGAGGAGAGCCAGACCCTGCTGCGCACCATCATCGAGTCGGAGCCGGAGTGCGTGAAGCTGGTGGCCGCCGACGGCACGCTGTTGCAGATGAACCCGGCGGGGCTGGCCATGATCGAGGCCGACTCCCTGGAACAGGTGCTGGGAGCACCACTCAGCAGGCTGGTGCTGCCCCCATGGCGATCCGCGTTTGGCGCGCTCATCCGGGCCGTGTTTGGGGGCGAGACCGGCGCCCTCGAGTTCGAGATCGAAGGCCTGAAGGGCGGCCGGCGATGGTTGGACACCCGCGCCGTGCCCCTGCGCAACCCCAAGGGCGAGATCGTGGCTCTCTTGGGGGTCACCCGCGACGTCACCGCCCGCAAGCAGGCCGAGCAGGCGCTCCGGGAGCGCGACGAGCAGCTCCGGCAGGCCCACAAGATCGAGGCCGTGGGACGGCTGGCGGGGGGTGTCGCCCACGACTTCAACAACCTCCTGAACGTGATCATGGGCTACTGCGAGCTGCTGCTCCGAGATCTGGCCCCCGGAACCCAGGCCCGGGGACGGCTCGACCAGATCCTGAGGGCGGCCGACCGGGCCGCATCGTTGACCCGGCAGCTCCTGGCCTTCAGCCGGCGGCAGGTTCTGCAGCCGCGAATGCTCGCCCTGAACGCGGTGGTCCTGGACACCGAGAGCATGATCCGGCGCCTGATCGGCGAAGACATCCAGGTGGTCACGGTGGCAGGCACCGCGATCGGCCAGGTCAAGGCGGATCCGGGGCAGATCGAGCAAGTGCTGATGAACCTGGCCGTGAACGCCCGCGACGCCATGCCACGCGGTGGCAGCTTGACCATCGAGACCAAGCGGGCCGACCTGTGCCCAGACGACCCGCGTCGACCGGCCTGGCTCCCGGCCGGCGCCTACGTGATGCTGGCGGTGACCGACACCGGCATGGGGATGGACGCCGACACGCTGACCCATCTCTTCGAGCCGTTCTTCACCACCAAGGAGCAGGGCAAGGGAACCGGCCTGGGCCTGGCCACCGTGTACGGAATCGTCAAGCAGAGCGGCGGCTACGTGCTGGTCGAGAGCGAGCTGGGGCGGGGATCCAGCTTCCGCATCTACCTGCCCCGCGTCGACGAAGGCACGCCAGCGCCCGAGGCCTGGGCCGCCGCCGTCCCGGCCGCCCGCGGATCCGAGACCGTCCTGGTGGTGGAGGACGAACCCGCGCTCCTGGATTTCGTCCGCGAGCTGCTGCGGGAGAGCGGCTACACCGCCCTGCCGGCCCGAACCGTGGGTGAAGCCGCCCGTCTCTGCGAAAGCCACCCGGGGCCCATCGACCTGCTGCTCACCGACTTGGTGATGCCCGACATGAGCGGTCCCGAGCTGGCGGCGCGTCTGGCTCCGGTGCGGCCGCAGATGAAGGTCCTCTTCATGTCCGGCTACACCGACGACGCGCTGGGGCCTCACGGAATGCTCGATCCGGGTGTGGCCCTGCTCCAGAAGCCCTTCACCGCCGAGGCCCTGACCCACAAGATCCGCGAGGTCCTGACCCCACGGGCGTGAGGGCGGCGCCAAACGGACATTCACCACAAAGACACAAGGGGCACGGAGAACGGAAGGCGACAGCGGTGTTGGTCTCCACTGCCCTGCTATGCCCGCACTCCTTACGGCGCTCCACTTCCGTCCGTTCGGGGCACAGCGAAGCTGGCCACGGCGACCCCCTCTCCCCCTTGGGGGGAGAGGCTGGGGTGAGGGAGGCCTGCTGTTCACTCCCTCGCATCGCCCAAGGCATCACACAACGCCAATCCCCAGCGAGTCCAGCCCCTGTCGACTGTCGACTACCGGCTGTCAAGTGCCGTTCAGAACCCGATCTTGCGCATCACGGCCCTTGGCAGCAGGCGGATGACCGCCATGATCCAGCGCCAGATGGGTGGCGCGTAGACGACCGGGGTGCCCCGGTCGATCGCCCGCAGAACGATTCTGGCCACGTCGTCCGGTTCGCCGGCGAAAGGCGGGGGCGTGAGGCCGTCCGTCATCGAGGTCTTGACGAAGCCGGGCTTCACACAAACCGTCTTGAGGCCCTGAGCGCGGAACTTGTGGTCGAGACCCTCCAGGTAGTGGGACAGGCCGGCCTTGGCCGCACCGTACAACACGACCGGCTTGCGACCTCGCTCGCCAGCCACGGAGCTGAAGACGCACAGCGTCCCCCCACCACGGGCCAGAAGCCGCTTCCGGGCCTCCTCGCAGAAGAGCACAGCCCCCGAGAAGTCGGCCTCCAGAACCCGCCGGGCCAGGGTCGCGTCTTCTTCCAACCGCTCCTGGGGGGCAAAGAGCCCGGCGGTCACCACCACCGCATCCAGGCCGCCTAGCGCTTTCTCGGCGGCGGCCAGCGCGGCACCGAAGCCTTCGGGCTGAAGCAGATCGCAGGCCGCCACGCCGACCGTGCCCCGCCCCGCGCGCACCTCGAGGTCCCGCGCGCTGCGGGTCAGGTCCTCGGTGTCCCGGCCCAGCAAGAACAGCCCGTCTCCGCGCGCGGCCATCAGCCGGGCCAGAGCCCGACCCATGCCCTTGCTGGCTCCCAGAAAGGCGACTCTCATGGCGTGTCTCCGAAGATCCTCACCGACTGGGCGCTCCTGATCCGCCCCTCGGGGTCCCACTGCCGGCGAATCCGCAGCCACTCCGCAAGCCGCGGCTCCATGGCCCGAAAGTGCTGGGGCCGGGTGAACTGGTCCTTGGTCAGGTACACGCGGCCTCCCTCGGCAATCACCAACTCGTTGAGCGCATCGACCAGCGCCTGGGTGTGGTCGCGCACCGGAATGTCGAGGGCGATGGAGATGCCGGGCTTGGGGAAAGACAAAAGCCCCACACCCTCGGCCCCGCAGTCCTTGATCACGCACAGCATGGACGCCCCGCCCAACCGAGTCAGCAACTCCAGGAAGCGGCGGGCAGCGCCCCGCCCGGCCGCGTCGGGCAGCACGCACTGGTACTGGGTGAAGCCTCGAGGGCCGTACATGCGGTTCCAGTGGCCGATGGCGTCCAGGGGATAGAAGAAGGCCTCGGGGTGCCTGAGCTTGCGCTTCAGCCGCGGCAGGTGAGTGCCGTAGTAGAGCGCATTGAACAGCCGTACCGTCAGCCGGCTCACCACGAAGCCGGGCAACACGAAGGGCACCGCCGGGCGCCGCTGCGGAGCCGGGAAGGCGGGTGGCGCCTCGCCGGGTTCCGCCCACCTCCCGCGCATGAGAATGCCGCGGCCCAGTCTGGCACCGCGGCTCAGGCAGTCGATCCAGCCCATGGTGTAGGGCCAGTCCTTCCCCGCTTCCTTGAGCCCGTCAATGAAGCGATCGATGTCGTGGATGCGTTCGGTCTCGGCCAGGATCCAAGAGGAGGGGACCCGGGTGAGGCGGGCCTCCACTTCCAGGATGTGGCCGGTCAGGCCCATGCCGCCGACGGTGGCTCGGAACAACTCGTCTTCCAGGTCGGGGCCGCACTCCACCACCCTGCCGTCCGCTGCCCTGAGCTTGAGCCGCCGCACATGAGCCCCGAAGCAGCCGTCGCGGTGGTGGTTCTTGCCGTGGACGTCCGACGCCACCATCCCGCCTAGCGTTATGTACTGGGTGCCGGGGGCGATCGGCGAATAGAAGCCCCGGGGCAGGAACAGCCGATTCAGGGCCTGCAAGCTGAGGCCGGCCTCGGCCCGGAAGACGCCGCTCTCGGGGGCGAAGGACAAGAGCCGGTCGGCCAGGACCGAAGAAGCCACCACGGCGCCCGCCTGTGCCGGCAGCGACGAGTCGCCGTAGGAGCGACCCAGGCCGCGGGAGAGGGCCCGATCGCGAGTCAGGTCCTCGAAGTCCTCGGAGCGCACCTCCCGCCCCGGCCTCGGCAGCCGGCCCCAACCCTCGATCATGGGCTCAGATTCGTCTTTCAAGGTTCGGGAAGCTGCGCCACACCGGGACGCCGCAGAAGTGCTGGCCTTCGGTGCAGATGGGCGAGGTCCGCCCGGCGCGCAGCACGCAGGGCGGGCCCAGGTGGCGGGCCAGCCGCGGGTGCCGGGCGCGGACCTGGTCCAGCTCGTCCATGGAGGCGCGGTAGATCTCCTCCTGGGCGTTGAAACAGGTGCGCATCACCCACTTGTGGCTCAGGTAGAGGAGGCTTCCGCTCTCGTGAAAGCGTAACGCCTTTGCATTAGGCATGAGATAGAGAGCGTGCTCCAGAGGAACCCCCAGGTCCAGCAGGCGGTTCTTGGCGGTCCAGGCCCGTTCCATGGCTGCAGCGTAGAGATCGAGGGCCTCCGGGTTTTGGGCGATCAGGGGCGGGGTAATGTAGTCGGGCCGCGCGGTGTCGGTGAGCGACATCAGCGGCCGGGAGGCCGGCACCATGCGATGCCGCTGGTCCTGGCTGTCGGCGGTGTGGGAGAGGCGCTTCAAGAAGGTGTAGCTCGGGTGGTGCAGCGCCCGCCCCAGCGGCGAGTGAACCAGCAGTTGGAGCGTCTCCAGGCGGTAGCGGTTGAGCGAGGGGTTCAGGGCGTGCTCCAGGGCCTGGTCGTCGGGCAGCGACTCAGGGTCGCGACCCAGCACCGCCCGCACCGCCTCCGCCACCACCGCCTCCGCCCGCGGCGACCAGTCCACCAGGAGCGAGCAGCGCTCGCCGAGCAGAGCGTCCAGCCGGCGAGCCTCGGCGTCGCCGTCGGACGCCAAACCAGGAAACGAGCGCTCCACGATGGCGTCCTCGGCCAGCGGGCCCTCGCCCACCCGCTCGAAGAAGTCAGGGTCCAGCTCGCGCACCCGCTGCACCATGGCGGTGACCACGGCCGCGCTCTCCGCCGGGGTGTCCCCGCTCCGCATCATCCGCCATAGCCGGTGCAGCACGATGCCGGACAGGGTGTGCACCATGGAGGTGAAGGCCGCCACCGGGATCACATAACGAGCGATCTCGATGGCCTTCTTGTCCGCCTCCCGGGCCACCTTCTTGCGGCGCTTCTCCGAGGCCTGGGCCGTCAGGTGCCGGATCTCGCCCACCAGGCGGAGGGTGTCGTCCTTGAGGATCCCCGCCAGCTTCCGGTAGACCTCCCAGGCCGACACCACCGCCTGCTCGAAGACCGCGCGTGCCTCCGGGGAAAGCCCCTCCGGCACCCGGCAGGCGATCTCGTCCAGGCGGACGAAGCGCTGGCTCGACTGCTCCGAGTTGTAGAACGGGTGGGAGTGCAAGAAGGACCAGACGAACTGCCGGGAGACGTTGGCGAGGCCGAATTCGAAGTGGGCGTGCTGATAGACCGTGTGGTGGCCGCCGGCGAAGGTCAGCGGCCCGATCGACTCCCGCTGGGAGAGGGTGACCTCCTCGGGGCCCACCACCCGCGGCGAGTAGCAGGTGCGGGCGGCAGCGATGGCCGCCGCATACGGCTGCGCCGAGGCGCAGCGCAGGGTGACGATCGGGGGGCA
>DATECU010000269.1:0-10807 GCA_035286745.1 Vicinamibacteria bacterium
GGGCTCGGCCTCCCGAGGCTCTACCTCCCGAAGCCGCGCCCCTGACCTCAACTTCGCGAACCGCCCGGTGCGGACCCGCATGCCGGGTGGTGTGGGAGGGGTGGCCGGCGTGAGCCGGCCCCCCTATCCCGATCGGACACGGAACGCGGCGCCCAAAGTGAATTCGGTCGCGGCGTTGACGGCGTGCGGCGCTGGCAACGGAGCCCTTGTCAGTGAGGGCCGACGGAGCGGGTCAGCTTGTGGAGCCTTAACGGGGCCTGGGTGGCGATGACCTCGAAGTCCTGGTCGGCGGCGAACAGCCGATGTCCACCCGAGATCGTCACCACCGCGATAAGGCAATCGACGCCTGACGCGTTGAACCCGGCCGCCATGCATCGGTTCCTGAGGCGGGCGGCTTCGACGTACTCGGGGGTCCGGGGGTGGAGTATCTCGAAAGAGGTGAGCAGCTTCTGTTCGAACTCGTTGAACTGCCTCTCACTCCGGATGCCACTCAGGGCCTCCTGAAGCACCATGGCCGGCAAGCCCAGCGGGGTGCGGCGAGCGATCAACGATTCCATCTCGGTTCGGATTGCCTCTTCCTGAGGGCCGGGTGTCAGGCGACGAAACACCCGCGACAGGATCGAGGTGTCGAACAGGATCACCGCTGGCGGCGCTCCCGCTTGTAGTCGTAGTGGGGGTCGTAATCGATCCGCCCAAAGAGCTTCACCAACTCGCGCCGCTGGCGAATCTGAACGAACTCGCGGAGGGCCTCGTTCACGGTCTGGCGCTTCGTCTTGTATCCGCCCACTCGTAGGGCTAGCTCCAGCAGCTTGTCGTCGATCGCCAGGTTGCTCGGCATACACAGAGAGGCTACACAGACAGGGTGTCGGGGTCAAGCTCCGCGACCGCTGCGATCAGGCGGTCCACTTCCTCCGCGGTCGTGTAGCAGGCGCAGCCGGCGCGGACCAGGCCGTCCTCGGCGTGTCCCAGCCGCTTCACCGCGGTGGCGGCGTAGAAGTCGCCGCTGGAGACGAAGACCGCCCGCTGGGCCAGGGCCACGCTGACCGCGTCCGAGGTATGGCCGGCGACGGTGAAGGCCACTGTCGGCGTGCGCGGCGCCGAGGGTGGGGGACCGTACAGGGTGACGCCGGGCAGAGCCGAGAGGCCCGCCCACAGGCGCTCGACCAGAGCTTGGCCTCGGGCGTGGAGGGCGGCGAAGCTCGCCTCCAGGCGTGCGCGTCGGGTGGCGCCGGGCGCCAGGAAGGCCAGGAAGTCCACGGCCGCTGCCGCGCCCACAATGCCCTCGTGGTTCAGCGTGCCCGTCTCCAGCTTCTCCGGTGCCGTGTTAGGTGCGGGGGCGACCTTGGGCGCGTCCAGGGTCTTCACGACGTCCCGCCGGCCGAAGAGGACGCCGACGTGGGGGCCGTAGAACTTGTAAGCCGAACAGGCCAGGAAGTCCGAGCCCAGGGCCCGCACGTCTGGAAGCGCATGGGGTGCGGCGTGGACCGCGTCCACGAAAGCCAACGCCCCCCGGGCGTGAGCCAGCTCGACGGCTCGGCGGACGTCGTTGACGGTGCCCAGGGCGTTGGCGGCCGCGCCTATCGCAACCAGTCGGGTCCGCGCGCCGATCGCTCGCTCCAGGTCCTGGGGGTCGAGCTGGCCGGTCTCCGGGCGCATGGCCACCGCCCGCACGGTGACTCCCCGGTCCTGGGCGAGAGCCCGCCAGGGGTCGACGTTGGCGTGATGGTCCAGCTCGGTGACCACGATCTCGTCGCCGGGACCAAAGCCCCGGCCCAGCGAGCGGGCCAGATGGAAGGTGAGGGTGGTCATGTTTGCGCCAAACGCGATCTCATCGGGGGCCGCATTTGCGAAGTCGGCGAGCGCCTGACGAGCCGAAGCCAGGGCGGCGTCGGTCTCCCGGCTGGTGGGGTAGTGCCAGTGGGTGTTGGCGTTGTGATGGAGGAGGTAGTCGGAAACGGCATCGACCACCTGACGCGGCACCTGGGTGCCCCCGGGGCCGTCGAAGTAGGCGATAGGCAGGCCCTGGTGCTCGCGATCGAGGGCGGGGAAGTGGCGGCGGATCTCCTCGACGGAAGCAACCTGGCCGGTTGGGCTCTGAGATTCGATGGGAGCAGGCATAGCAAGGTGAAGCATAGACCAGGCAGGCCGCGGAAAACTTTGCGCGAAGAAAGCGCAGCGGTCAGCACTGAGCGGTCAGCACTCAGCCGCGGAAGGGGGTGAGTGGGCGGCCCACCCGCGCTGGCCGCCCCGGTATCGGTCGCTGACTGCTGACTGCTGACGGCTACCGCCACTTGCGCCACCGCTCGCCACCCCTTGGCATCCCACTTGCTTTATGATGCTCGGCCGCAGGTGTGCCGGGGGTGTCGGTTCCCTGCGCGAAGGAGATCCATGAGCAGCGAACTCATCATCGGCATGGCCGGATCGGGCGGCGACGGCATCGTCTCCGCCGGCGAGTCCATGATCAACGCCCTCGCCCTCGAGGGCTACCACGGCATCCTCACCAAGAGCTTCGGCCCCCAGATCCGCGGCGGCGAATCCTCCTGCCGGCTGCGCCTGTCGACCCAGCCCTTGCTCCACGCCATGGGCACGCTGGACCTGGCGGTGGCGCTCAACTGGGAGGACTTCTTGAAGTTTGGTGCCGAGCTGACGGTAGGCGGGCAGACCACGGTGATCTACGAGAGCAAGACCGGGGTGGCGCCCGACAAGCTGCCGCTGATCGGGGTGACGCCCGTGGAGGCGGTGCCGGTGCCCTTCACCGACCTGGCCAAGCAGGCCGCCGGCACCGACAAGGCCAAGAACTCGGTGGTGCTGGGCCTGATCTCGGGATGGCTGGGCATCGCCCAGGAGTCGCTGCTGGCGGGGATCCGAAAGAAGTTCACCAAGAAGGGCGAGGACGTCCTGCAGGGCAACGAGCGCGCCTTTGCCGTGGGTCTCGAGTTCGCTCACGCACATCCCTTGAAGGCCAGCCGCATCATGGCGATCCCGGAGTCCAAGTCCACCAAGTTCCTGGTCGACGGCAACGACATCTGTGCGGCGGCGGCGATCTACGCGGGTTGCGAGTTCTTCGGCGGCTACCCGATCACGCCCTCGTCCGAGATCATGCAGTACCTGAACCACGAGATCTGGAAGTACGGCGGCAGCCTGCTGCAGGCGGAGGACGAGATCGCCGGGATCGGCGCCTGCGTGGGTGCGTCCTTCGCGGGGAAGAAGGCGCTCACCGCCACCTCGGGCCCCGGCATGTCGCTCAAGACCGAGATGCTGGGCCTGGCCACCATCGCCGAGCTGCCTCTGGTCTGCGTCAACGTCCAGCGCGGCGGGCCGTCCACCGGCATTCCCACCAAGAGCGAGCAGTCCGATCTTTACCAGGCCGCTTTCTCCGCTCACGGCGATGCGGTGCGGCCGGTGCTGGCGCCCATCAGCGCCGGGGATACGTTTGGCGTCACCGTGGAGGCCTTCAATATCGCCGAGAGGTACCAAACGCCCGTGATCATCCTCTCCGACCAGGAGATCGCCCAGCGCAAGGAGACGGTGGAGCCGTTCGACGCCCGGGAGTTCAAGCTCACCGAGCGGAAGCTGCCTAGCGAGGCCGAGCTCGAGCACTACGTTCGCTTCCGCTACACCGACACCGGGATCAGCCCACTCAGCCATCCAGGAATGAAAGGCGGCAACTACCTGGCCGCCGGCATCGAGCACAACGAGCACGGGGATCCCACCGCCGGTGGCGGAACCCACGCCAAGATGAACGACAAGCGCATCAAGAAGCTGGATCCCCTGAAGCGACGCCGCGATCTGTTCCTGATCGAAGGCGACCTGGATGCACCGCTGGCGCTCCTGAGCTGGGGGAGCATGGCGGGAGTGGTTCGGGACGCGCTGCAATCGGCCCGGGCCGAGGGCATGAGGGTGAAGCTCCTGGTGCCCAAGCTGCTCTACCCGGTGGCCGAGGAGGTCTATCGGGACTTCTTCCGTTCGGTGAAGGGCGGCCTGGTGGTCGAGCAGTCCCACCTGGGCCAGCTCTACCGCCTGATCCGGATGTTCGTGGACGTGCCCAAGGGCCTGGAGTCCTTGGCCAAGAGCGGATCCAACCCCATCGCTCCGGCCGAGGTGGTGACTCGTCTCCGGGAAGTGGTCCAGCACTTGCAGCGGCGGCTGGCCCCGGAGGCGGAGTCACAGGGTTAGGCGCAGGCAAGCCAGGAGAGAAAGCACATGAGCATGAGCCCAAGCGCATCCGTCGAGCTGGCCCCCAAGGACTTCAAGAGCGACCTCAAGCCCATCTGGTGCCCCGGCTGCGGCGACTTCGGCGTGGTCCAGGCCATCTACCGGGCGCTGGCCCAGATCGGCCGGCCACCCCACGAGATCGCCTTCGTCTCCGGCATCGGCTGCTCCAGCCGTATTCCGGGCTACACCACCGCCTACGGCTTCAACAGTGTCCACGGGCGGGCCCTGCCCATCGCCCAGGGCATCAAGATGGCCAACCCGGACATCCTGGTCCTGGTCGCCGGCGGCGACGGAGACGGCTTTTCCATCGGTGGTGGCCACGTAGCCCACGCCGTGCGTCGCGACCTGGATCTCACCTACATCGTGATGGACAATCAGATCTACGGCCTAACCAAGGGCCAGCTCTCGCCCACCTCGCCCCGCGGGCTCAAGACCGTCTCCTCCACGTTTGGCAGCCTGGAGGCGCCGGTGAACCCGCTCCAGTACGTGCTGGGCTACGGCGGGGGGTTCGTGGCCCAGGGCACCCCCGCCGACATGGCCGGGCTGGCCGCCATCATCGAGGAGGCCATTCGTTATCCGGGCTTCGCCTTCGTCAACGTGCAGTCGCCCTGCGTGACCTTCGGCCATCCCGAAAGCCAGCTCAAGGCGCAGAAGGCCATGATGCAAAGCCTGGAGGCGATGGGGCACGACCCGACGGACCGCTTGCGGGCCATGGACCTGGCACGGGACTACGGGGTCAAGCTCTATACCGGCGTCTTCTATCGGGACCCCGAGCCCCCGCCCAGCTACGACTCCCAGATCCGGGCTCGACAGGCCGAGCTTCAGGGCAAGGGCTTGCCCCGGGAGCGGATCCTGGACAGCTTCCTACCGCGGTAGGCCGCGGGGAGAGCGTGGTTGCGTCGACCCCCGCGGCGCCGCGCTGCGAGCAACCAGTGGTGCCACCTCGCCCACGGCCAGCACGGAGGGGGTCGCCGCACACGTCGAACTCGAGGTGGACCGGGAAACACCCAGGAATCGATCCACAAGGCTTGACGTCGAGCCGCAAACTGCCGAGTATTCAGTCAGATCAGGCGAAGCCGTGTGGGACCCGGCGTCTAGCGCACACCGGGTCCGGGTGAGGAGCAGTCCCTCTCACCGCTGAAGGCTGCCCTCGCCTCGTCGCACCTTGCGACGCTTCCCTCATACGTCGCGCTCGGGCGGCAGCCGGCTGGCAGCCGGCAGAATTCGGAGGACCCTATGATGGAGCGTACCGTCTTGAACGCCCTCGTCGCGTCCGTGCTCTTGGGGCTGGGCGGCACAGTCTGGGCCCAGGAGACCTGCACCACGGTGGGGAGTACCCAGACGGGGGCGCCGTGCCCACGGTGCGGCACGGAGGTGAGGACCTGCGAAGGCCGACCCGGCCTCCCAGGCATCTGGAGTGACTGGGTGTGCACGGGCCAGCTGGACTGTAACCCCGGTGATCGAGGAGACGAGCAACGCTGCGGCCGCTGCAACTCTGGGATGCGAGCCAAGGTCTGTGGTTCCGACTGTCGCTGGCCGCTCGCCTGGGGGCCCTGCGAGAACGAGACCGGGTGTCGGCCAGGCCTAGACTCGCAGGAGCGAACGTGCGGCGACTGCGATGAGATCACACAGAGGGTGACCTGCGATGAGACTTGCCGTTACCCTGCCTGGGAGGAGTGTCCTGTCGACTGCTGGCTGGGCCAGGAGAGGTGGCCGAGTTGTGGCAAGTGTGGCACACGTCACGAGTACTGCAGCAGCCTCAACTGCCGGTGGTACACGGACGGACCGTGCCAGAACGAGGTCACGGGTGCTGGCTCCTGCGCGCCAACTGAGTCCCAGTCCAGACCCTGCGCGTGCGGAGATGTGGAGACGCAGGAATGTGACCGCAGCACCTGCTTGTGGGGCGCCTGGAGCGGCTGCAAGAGCGCCTGCCAGGAGTTCTACGTGCGCGACTGGACCAACAGCGCCACCGACCACGATAGCGGGGCCGAACCGTCCACCGACCTCCGCTACTGGGACCGCTGCGACGTTTGGACGCGGCAGAGCAACACCCAGGGGACGTTCCCTGGAGGCCAACCTGAGAACGAAGAGGCCATTGCCGGCGGCGTGAACTACGCCTTCACGCGCGTTCATCGCAACACCGCGGCGGCCGCTGGTACGCCACCTATGGCAGTGACCGCGAAGTTCTTCTTCTACAACCTGGGCATCGGATCGAATTGGGAGCCTCTGGTGGGCTCGGAAACGCTGTCGTTCGGCGCCGCGGACCCTGTGAAAGTCTCACCCGGCCTCCAGTGGAGCCCACCGGTTGGAGTCTCGGGCAAGAAGTGCCTGGCCGTGCAGATCTCGGCCTCAGGCGACGAGTACAAACCACCTAGCCTCGAAGGATCGAGCTTCGGTGGCATCGTGGAGGACAACAACAAGGCCCAGCGGAACATACACGTCATCCCCGCGCCAACTCCCTCGCCCTCCCCGGTGCCAGCCCCGCCCCCGCCTCCAGGTGGGATGGGCGTCCACTTCGTCGTGCACAACCCCGGCCTGGTCAAGCGCCTGATGATCCTGGAGTTCAGCGTTGCGGCCGAGGCTCTTAGGCAGCTCGTGAATCCAAGGGTGGAGGTGGTGGGTGGCCAAAAGACGCGGCTCTTGCCACAGGGCCTGCTCACGCTGCCTGACATGCAGCCGGGCGAGAACCGCTGGATTAGGCTGTCAGTCGATGCGGTGCGCGGAGAGCGGCCGGTCCCGGTTTCGTTCTCCGAACCGCGGAGGCCGAGAAGGCGCCAGACCGAAGGAGGGGTGACCCTCGTCTTCCAGCCCACGGCGGTGTCCGCCGTCGCCACCAGGAACTTGCGACTCCATCAGGCGGCCTTTGCCCGAGCCGACACCTTCCTCAAGCTCGCTGGAGCGCCGCGCCAGCGGTGGGACAGCCGGGAGTTGGTGGGGAAGCCCGCCGACATGGCGAGGTACCGTCAACTGCTCGACAGCTGGGTCCAACCGTCCAGCGATCTGCTGGGAGCCATCAGCAAGGGTGCTGGAACCGACCCACTCCAGTTGAAGGAGACCCTGGCATTCGTGCGGAGCCAGTTGCGTTCCAAGGACGACGTGGCGCTGACTATGGCGCACGCCAGTTGGCTGGACGGCGTGGACGCGGCCTTGACCCGCCTCCAGTTGGCCGAGGGCGATTCGGCCGACATCCCGCAGAACGTTCGTTGGCAGATCGGCCTCCTGCACCGTATCGGGTCACTGGGCAACAAGCTCTACGCCGCGAAGATAGAGGAGCGGTCGTCTGACTTCTTGCGCAGCTACGCCAAGGGCTCGCTGACCGCCAGGGACTACCCGAAGCACGTCGAGCTGATCCTGCCCGAGCTTCAGGCGCTGGCCGCGGAAGCGCCCACCCTGAACCTGACCGCCGACCTCGACAACATGAGGCAAGCCCTCAGCTCACCTGTAGCCCTGCAGAAGGCCCACCGCGGGTTCCTGCTCAAGCTCCAGTCGCTGGACGAGCCTTCCAAGCCGTAGGGCAAATGTGGTCCTCCCTATGACGGGGCCGTCTCGGGCTGGATATGGACCGTGACGGCCTCCTCAGGCGAGCCCGGAACGCCCGGCCTCTGCGCCTCTGCGGCGCGGACTGGCAACCAGACCTCGCCTCGCCTAAACTAGGCGTTCCGCTCCGCGCCGGAGTGGCGAAATTGGCAGACGCGCGGGACTCAAAATCCCGAGAGGGTCACCCCTCGTGTGGGTTCGATTCCCACCTCCGGCACCAAGGCCGTCAGCAACCCCGGCGCCGCTCCGGGTGGCGAGCCCTAGATGAAGCGTTTGCCCTGGCGCCAGGCGTCGGGCAGCGGGAGCTTGAGGCCACGGCAGATCAGAATGGGGTGGCGCTGCTGGTAGGGCATGGCGTAGGGCGAGTGGAACCTCCCGGCCTCCTCGATGCTGGTCCAGGCGTCCTTCAAGTCCTCGGGGTTCATGCCCACGGTGATGGCGACCTCGACCGTGTCGGTGCCCGGACCCCACAGGTAGAAGCTGTTGTGCTGGCTCACCGCCGGCGGCAGGCCGTGGCGCCGGCCGTAGTAGTTGAGGGCTCCGGCCTCGCCGTAGTTGGAGGTGACGATGACGACACGCCCCCGATCCTCGGCCGGCAGCGATCGGTAGGCGCGTGCCACAGCTTCGGTCAGCTCTTGCCAGCCGAAGCGGTCGGCGAAGAACTGGGGCAGCGGGCCCAGGGCGCTTCGCTCTCCCTGCGGCGGTGCCAGGCCGATGGCCTTCTGGTAGCTGATGAAGGTCTCGACCGGCAACACCGGCATGGCAAAGGGAGCCAGGGCCGCACCTGAGATGGCAAGGGCGGTGACCGCTACGGGGCGCAGCCAGCGCCAGCGCAGGCTCTCCAGCCACACCGCGCCCGCCGCCAACAAGGGAGGATAGGCCGGGCCCAGGTAGTAGGGTTTGGCGTGCTGGAGGATCATGACCCCGAGAGCCACCAGGTAGATGATGCCCAGCGAGCGATAGGGGCGTGCCCGCCGTGCCAGCAGCAGCCAGAAGAGGCCCGCGATCCACAGGGGCGCGTTCAAGGGGTTGATCTCAAGCACTTGGGCGCCCAGGAACTGGAGCGGGCTCATGGCCACGTTCTTGTACCGGGTGGCGTTCTCGACGAACTCCCGGGTGGGCCAGTCGTGCAGCATCTGCCACCCCAAGTGAGGCAGGAAGAGAAGGCCGGCCGCGACTAACGCAAGCCAGGGACCGATCCGCAGCAGCTGGCGGCGCAGCGGCGTCAGGATCAGAGCCGCCGCCAGGCCGGCGCCGAAGAAGAGCACCGAGATCTTGTTGAGCAGGCCCAGGCCCAGAATGAGGCCCAGAAACAGAAAGCGGCGGGGACCGTCGTCAGGTGTGAGGCGCGCCACCAACAGGGCGGCTCCGGCCCAGAAAACCAGATCGAAGGAGTTCATGGAGTAGTAGCCGCCCTGGCCGAGGTACTGAGGCGCGGCGGCGACCGCCAGGGCCGCCAGCGTCTGCGCAAACCGCCCGCCGCCCAAGGCTTGGGCCAGCCGGCTTCCCAGCAAGACCAGCCCCCCGACCAGGAGCGCGGGCGTAAGGCGCACGGCCAGGATCGAGTCACCCAGCACCGCGCGCACCAGCTTGAGGACGGCGATGGAGAGCGGCGGGTGGTCGACATAGCCCCAGGCAAGATGATCGGCGCAGGCCAGGTAGTAGAACTCGTCACGGAACAGGCCGTAGCGGGGCCCGAAGGCCAATTCCGCCAACACTACCGCCCCGGCCAAGAGCCACACCGGCAGGGGCCAGCCCCAAAACTGTCGCCCCCGATCTTCGTTCGATGCCTGACCAACGGGGATGCTGCTCATGTTCACCTCTCTCAGGCGGTACGGGCGGCGCGGGCACATGGTTGCGTGTCGGGGGCGGGCGGAGGCGGGCTTTGGGACGAGTGGGACTTGGGCCGTGACGGAAGTGCATGATGGGAGACTCCGCGCGGTGCGCCGTCCGCCGAAGCTCCGGCAGCCCCTCACTCGACGCCAGCGGCGGCTGCGCGCTATGCTTGCCGCATGCGCGTCCACCGCTCTTTCGCTCTCGCGGCGCTCTTCCTCCCCCTGGGCATGGCGACGGCGGGGAATGCCGAGGTGTTTCGGGTCGGGCCCACGAGACCCTACACCAACCTCGGTCAGGTAGCGCCTCTGCTCGACCCCGGCGACCTGGTGGAGGTGGACGGAAACGCCACCTATCCCGCCGTCACCTTCACGCGGTCGGGCGCGCCGGGCAATCCGATTGTGGTCCGCGGCTTGCGCGTGAACGGCAACCGGCCGCTCATCTCCGGCGGCACCAACACCGTCCAGTTCGAGCTGTCGAACCACATGGTCTTCGAGGGCTTCGAGGTCACTGGCGGCAGTTTCCGCTGCATCTTCCACCACGCTCACGACATCACGGTCCGCGACACCCTGGTGCGCGACTGCGCCGCCCACGGCATCTTGGGGGCCGACAACGACTCGGGTTCGCTGCTCCTGGAGTTCGTCGAGGTCCGGGGCTGCGGCAACGGGACCAGCCAGCATGCGATCTACATGGCTACCGATGAGCTCGCCCACCCGGGCTCGGTGTTCCGCATGCAGCACTGCTACGTACACGATCAGAACGGAGGCAACGCGATCAAGAGCCGCGCCGAACGGAACGAGATCTACTACAACTGGATCGAGGGAACGCAGTATCACCTGCTGGAGCTGATCGGTCCCGATCCCGCGGGTGGGGTGCCTCCGGGGACGGCGCGCGAGGACTCGGACGTGGTCGGCAACGTTCTCGTCCACAAGGCCTACGGGGCCTTCGACGGCAGCTTCTACTTCGTACGCATCGGAGGAGACGGCACCGGCGAGTCGAACGGGCGCTACCGCTTCCTCAATAACACCTTGGTGCGCCTATCGGTGGGGATGGGCTCGGCGGCCTTCCGCTGCTTCGACGGCCTGGAGAGCATCGAGATGCACAGCAACGTGTTCTACACCGGGCCTGCCGGCGCCCCCCGCATCCTGCGCGACCTCGATGCGACCTGGACCAGCGGCTCGCAGCAGATCTCGGGCCAGAACAACTGGGTGGAGAGCGGCAG
>DATECU010000270.1:0-7030 GCA_035286745.1 Vicinamibacteria bacterium
TCCCACGTCCAGGATCATCCCGCCGAGCAGGACCACGCCCACGGTGGCGGCCTGCCGGAACTGGCGCCTCAGCCGGTCGAGGGTCTGGTCCGGGGCTGGATCGCTCACGACTTTCCCCGTGCCTCAAACAGGTCCAGCAGCTCGCGAATCACCCGCTCCCGTTCGCTGCGGTCGTCGGAGCGGACGGCCCGGCTGACGCAGTGATGGAGGTGCCCCTCCAGCAGCAAAAGGTTCACCCGGTCCAGGGCGGCCTGCACCGCCTTGGTCTGCCGGATGATGTCGATGCAGTAGGCGCCCTTCTCCACCATCTCCAGGACACCGCGCACGTGGCCCTCGACGCTCTTGAGGCGGGCCTTCACCCGGTCGGCGTTGGCATGCGGAGCGCTGATCGACTTGGCCACGGGGACCACCTCTTTCCGACCACCCCCCCCAGGGGGGAGGGGCTAGGCTCAAGATAGGCCGCGCAGCGGCTGCTGTCAAGATGCCAAGCCCCCCAAGATCCCGGGGCAAGGGTCTTGCTGGGGTAGGGTCGCACCCGGGCGCGTGCGCGTGAACGTGTCCCGTCCGTTCGCGCCCCTTTCCGCCCCCGCCGACTCTCACGGTCTTGCCCCGATGGCGCGGAATCGGGGGCCCTTTTCGAGGCGAAGCCCCTGGAATAAGATGGACGGTCCATGAGCACGGTACGCTTCGAGCGGAACGGAAACCTCGCCATCCTACGGCTGGACAAGGCGCGTGGGAACGCCATCGACGATCCCTTGGTGGCCGACCTTCTGGCCGCCTGTCGGGAAGCGGAGAAGGACGACTCCCTGCGGGGTCTCTTGCTGGCCTCCGCCAACCCCAAGCTCTTCTGTCCCGGCCTCGATCTGATCAGCCTCATCGAATACGACCGGCCCAGCCTGGCCGCCTTCATGGGCCGCTTCGCCGACCTGGTCTGGGCACTCTACGAGCTCAGAAAACCCCTGGTCGCCGCCGTCAACGGTCATGCGGTGGCCGGCGGCTGCATCCTCGCCCTCACCGCCGACTTTCGCGTGCTGCGTCGCGGCGGGGCTCAGATGGGCTTGAGCGAGGTCAAGGTCGGCGTACCGCTCCCCTGGTCGGTCACCGTGTTGCTCCGCGAGGAGGTGGCTTCCCAGGCCCTCTCCCAGGTGGCGCTGCTCGGCCGCAACTTCGCCGACGAGGCGGCGCTGGCGGTGGGACTGGCCCATGAACTGGCCGATGCCGACGGCTTCGAAGCGGCCTGCCTCGCCCGCCTCCAGGAGTTCGCCGAGAAGGACGTGCACGCCTTTGCGGTAACCAAGCGGTACCTGCGGACTTCAGCCATGACCGCCATGAGGACGCAGGAGAAGCAGGCGGTCGCCGACTTCCTGGACGGGTGGTTCTCGGAAGCCACCAAACGCCGGATGCAGGAGACGGTGGCGAGTCTGCTGAAGCGGTAGGAACGGAAGCGGTCAGCAGTCAGCGCCCAGCAGTCAGCTTACGGCAAGTGGCGACCAGGCTGTCGAGGTAGAGCGCGGCTCGTCAGCGGTCTGACGATGGCCGCCGGGTCCTCCTCCAGAGCCAGTAGGCGAACAAGACCACGGCTGTGATCGCGAGGAGGCCCAGCACGCGGTTGGCGTCGTTCACGAACCCCTTCGCAGCGTCCCAGTTGAGGCCGAGCGTGGTCCCCGCCACCACCAGGAACGTGTACCAGATGGCGGAGGCAAGCGCCGCCGGCAGCAGGGCCTTGAGGGGTGGCATGCCCATGAGGCCCGCAAAGGGCATGGCGGCAGCGCGCACCCCTGGCAGGAAGCGGCTCACGAAGATCCCCCACACGCCGTGATGAGCGTAGGCGGCCTCCAGGGCTTGCACCGCCGAGGGCGGCATCAGCCGTTTGGGCCAGCCGGCGTCGAAGAAGCTCCGCCCGTGCGAGCGGGCATAGAAGTAGATGCCGGCCGAAGAGCTGATATTCGCCAGCCAGCAGAGGCCTCCCAGCACCGGCGCCGACATGAGCCCCCGCTGAGTGAGGAACGCACCTAACACAACCGCCACGTCGGCCGGCACCGGGGGGAATACGTTCTCCACCGCCGAAAGGACGATCAGGATGGCGTAGGCCAGGAGCGGCGGCTGGGCCGCGATCCAGTCCAAGAACTGATCAGCCATCGAGAAGTACCTCCCGCACCAGATGAACCATGGACTGGCAGTCGCGTCCGGCGGCTCGGCCGAGGCCCAGCTCGCAGGTGCGGCAGGTAGAGTAGAGGCGAGCGTCCCCCAGCTCTCTGAGCTCGGCACCCTCGCGGGCGGTGGCGCTGGCCGTGAGTTCGGGCACCAGGAAGCCGCGATCGCCGGCGAAGCCACAGCACTCCGCGGAGGCCGGTACCACGACCTTTTCGCTATGCGCCCGCGCCACCGCCAGCAGGTCGGCGAGCCCACCGGTCTTGAGCAGCGTGCAGGTGGGGTGAACGATCGCCGTGCCCGGTCGGCGTTTGGTCACGCCGAGCCGCGGCAGGGCCTCCTGGGCCCAGAAGGAGACGAAGTCCAGAGTCCGCAGCATTCTCCCGCTCTGACGAAGCTCGGCGACGACGAGTTCCCCGAGGGTGCCCGCACAGGGCGAAGCGTCGGTCACAATTGGGTCACGGCCCTCCCGACTGGCCGCCCACAGCGCCTCCGCGGTTCGCGCGGCTGCCGCCCGTGCCGCTTCCGGGAAGCCCCGGCTCAGGAACGGCATGCCGCAGCAGAGCGAGGCCAGGCCCTCGGGATAGGCGGTGGCAAACCCAGCGGCGGCCAGCACGTCCAGCATGGCCTGGGCCGGGGGCGTGGCCCGCTCCCCAGGCAGCGACCCCAGGACCCGCGTCAGGCAGCTCGGGAAGTACACAACCCGAGGCGCACCCTCCAGGGCCCTGGCCGCCGCTAGCGGCCCGGCAGCACCCGGCAGGCTGAGAGCAGGCGGAAGGCGAGGGACCAGCGACGGGGCCAGGCGATGGGCGACTGCGGAGGCCAGGTGAACGAGGCGGGGTCCCAGCGGGATCCGCCGCAGTCCTGCCACCACCCGCAGACCCAGCCGAGCCAGGCGCGCCACCAGGGCCAGTTCCGAGGCGGCCGACCGGGCCAGACGCAGCGCCCAACGAGGATGACGAGTGGCCTTCAGCTCCTTGATGAGAGCGCCGGTGTCGATCTTGACCGGGCAGGAGGTCTGGCACATGGAGTCGCCGGCGCAGGTGGTGATGCCCTGGTACTCGAAGTCGGCCCTGAGCGAGGCCTCGAGCCTCCGAGCCTCGGGGCCCTTCTGCTGCGCCCAACGTGTGAGCTCGCGGCTCACCACGATCCGCTGCCGGGGCGTCAGCGTGAGATCCCGGGAGGGGCAGCGGGCTTCGCAGAAGCCGCACTCGATGCACTTGTCGGCCAGTGGTGACAGCCTGGGCAGCGCCTTCAGGTGCTTGAGGTGGGTCTTGGGGTCGTCGGAGAGGACGACGCCCGGGTTCAGCAGGCAATCCGGATCCAGCAGGTGTTTCACCCGCCGCATGACGGCGTAGGCGGCGGCGCCCCACTCCGCCTCCACGAAGGGAGCCATGTTGCGCCCCGAGCCGTGCTCGGCCTTGAGCGAGCCGTCGTACTTCCCCACCACCAGCTCCGCCAGGCTCTGCATGAAAGCCGCGTAACGGGTGACGACAGCGGGATCCGAGAAGTCCCGGGCGAACACGAAGTGGAGGTTGCCGTCCTTGGCATGGCCGAAGACGATGGCGTCCTCGAAACCGTGGCGGGCGAAGAGGCCGTGCAGGTCGCGGATGGCCTCCGCCAGGGCCTCAACCGGCACCGCCACGTCCTCGATGACCACCGAGGTCCCGGCGGGTCGCAGCCCGCCCACCGAGGGGAACAGGCCCTTGCGCAACCGCCAGTGGTCCTCGCGTTTGGCGGCATCGCGGGTGAAGCGCACGGGGGCCAGCAGGTGCAGGGTCCTGAGCGCCTCCTCGGCGCGGGCCACCTGGGTGTCGAGCCGGCCCGCGTCTTCTTCCCGGAACTCCGCCAAGAGCGCCGCCGTCCGAGCCCCGATCTCGAAGGGATAGCTCCGCTCCCCGGCCTGGGAGCGAAGCGACGCCGAGTCCAGGATCTCCAGGGCCGCCGCACCCAACGCGGCGAGGCGAGGCACCGCGGCTCCCGCTCCCGCCAGGTCGGCGAAGAAGAGGAGGGCGGTGGCTCGAGCCGGCGGCTCGGGAACCGTGCGCAGGGTCATGGAGGCCAGGAAACCCAAGCTGCCCTCGGAGCCCACCATCAGGCGGGCCAGGATCTCCGCCGGCGACTCGTGGTCCAGGAAGGCCTGCAGGCTGTAGCCCATGGTGTTCTTGAGACGGAAGCGGCGCCGAATGCGGGCGACCAAAGCCGGGTCGGCCCGGATCTCGTCCCGCAGATCGTGGAGGGCCTCATGAAGATCCGGACGCGTTTGACGCAATCGAGCATCGGCTTCCGGCTCGTCGGTCCGGACCTGGCTGCCGTCGGCCAGCAGCAGGTGGAGCGATTCCAGGGTGTGATAGCTGTTCTGAGCTATGCCGCAGCACATGCCCGAGGAGTTGTTGGCCAGGATGCCGCCCATCATGGCGGCGTCGATGGAGGCGGGATCGGGCCCCAGGCGCCGCCGGTGCGGGGCCAGGAGCTTGTTGAGGAACCCGCCGATGACCCCCGGCTCGGTCCACACCCGCTGGCCTTGGTCCAGCACCTTGGCCGAGGTCCAGTGCTGCGCCAGCTCCACCAGGATCCCCTCGGTGACCGCCTGACCGGAGAGGGAAGTGCCGGCGGCCCGAAAGGTCAGGGAGCGCTGGTGCCGGCGGGCGCAGGCAAGGAGGCCCTGGATCTCGGCGGTGCCCCGGGGCCGGACCACCACCTCCGGAATCATGCGATAGATGGACGCGTCAGCGGAACGACCCAGTCGGTCGAGCGGCCGACTGAGGACCCGCCCGGGAGCCAGAACCCGCCTGAGGTCGGAAAGAAGCGCGGGGTCCGGAGGGCGCAACTACTCGGGCTCCAGCGGCCCTACCGGAACCTGGAAACGGTACAGGGTGCCACCGGCGTTCAAGGTGATGGTCGCGGTTTGCTGCGTGGTCAGCCGATCCCGGGTCTTGCCGCTCTGGTCCGTCACCAGGATTCGACTCCGCGAGTAGAGCCGGCCCTTCGAAGTCTGCAGCCGTACCTCGACGCCCGGGTAGGGAGCCCCACCCCGCTTCTGGGCGCGCACCAGGATCTGGGTCTCTCCGCCGCCCTCGGGTAGGGCTTTGGGCTCCGCCCAGGCAGCCACGATGACCTCCTCGGCCGCCTTGCGAACCCGGAGCGCCGGGGGCGGCGTGGGCGGGGGAGGAGAGGGCTCGGGGGTGGGCGCGGCCACGGGCTCGGGCGGAGGAGGAGGAGCCTTCTCCCGGGAGCCGAAGAGGAGTTGGCATCCGGTGAGGGCCGTAAGGGCCAGGAGCGCCGCTGTTGCTGTCTTTGCTTTCATCCCTGAGGCCCGGGCACGGGTCCTCATCCTACACGAGGAGGCGGGGAAAGGCTGGCGGGGTGTCGAGTCGTCGGGCTCGGGACCGGCGCCGGAGAGGCCGGCGAGGGGGCGCCTTCTCAGGATGAGTTAGACGCAGGTTGAGAGTTGCGCGGGTTCTCGCTCTGGTCCGGAGCCTCAGTCCAGCTCGCCCGCCAGGAACCACTCGTCGCGCAGGCGGTCCAGGTAGATCCGGTAGACGCCACCCCCGGAGAGAGCCACTTCCCACTCCTCGCGGCTCCAGGCCACATCCCACCAGTCCCCCGAGGCACGCCAGGGCCCAGCCCGGTCGACCACTGCCCCCCGCACCAGAGGGGCGGCGACGAAGGCGGGGACACCGTCGCGAAGGGTCACCCGGGCGGGGCGGGGCGGGCGATAGGCGCGCAGGACCACCCGAGCCAACGGGAGCGAGCGGGTGGGGCCGCGGTCCTTGAAGGGGCCGGGGGCGAAGGTGCCCATGGCGAAGGCGTCGGGCCGGTGGGTGTCCAGGAGCAGGGGGCTGCCAGAGCGGCCGGAGGCGGTCCACTCCTGAAGCCGGGCTAGGGTCTCGGCCAGCTTCTCGGGCGAGGGCTGGGCGGGATCGAGGAGGGAGAACTGGACCGGCCGCGATGGGGTCGGCTCGGCTTTGAGCGCGATGGCCTGGATGGCGTCGACGGGTGGATGGGCTTCGAGGTCCAGAAGCAGGAGCGTACGCCAGGTGCGAGGCTCGGCTGAGGCGGCAGCGGGCTTCACGGTGCGCAGGTGGCGGGAGCCGTCTACCAGCCGCAGCTCGAGGTGAAGCGCCGCCGCTTTCCTGCCGCGGGTCCCCAGGCTTGCGGTCAGGGTATCGAGGACGCGGGCCAGCAGAAAGGACAGCGGTTCCAGCCCCTCGACCGGCCAGTCCAGATCCAGGCTGCACTCGAAGGACTCGGGCGGGGGCGAAGGCACCAGGGGTCCCTCGTCTTCGCCCCGGGCCAGCCGGATGAGACGCGGTCCTTCTTCCCCCAGTCGTTCGGCGAGCCCTCGGGGTGGGAGCGCCGCCAGCTCACCTAACGTAGTTAGACCCCAGCGCCGGAAGAGGTCTCGCCGCTCCGGGGCCAGCCGGAGCAGGGCCAGGGGCAGCGGGGCCAGCGCCTCCGCCTCCCGCCCCGGGGCAACGATGGTGAGGCCGGTTCGGGCCGAAGCCAGGATCCGCGCCACCACCCGGCTCCAGGCGAGAGCCACCCCCAAGTCGAGGCCGTGCCCCCGGCCTGCCTCGATCAGGGCTCGCCCCAAGGCTTCAGGCTGGGGCCAGACCCGCCCCAGCCCCCGGCAGTCCAGGAGCACCGTCAGCGGATCGGCGGCCTCTACTCGGGGGGTGAACGCCCGGGCCAGGGCCAGAAGGTCTGCGCCGGGAAGCGCCGCCGGGGAGTGAAGACAGCCGTACATGCCGGCGCCTCGAATCCGTGTGGCGTTAGACGGACGCCTGGAGCTGGAAGCAGGCGCGGCCTAGGCCCAGCCGGCCGCGGACCTCGGCCGCCAGGCCGGAGAGCAGGCGGCCGGGGCCGCTCGCCCCGG